>JALUBM010000157.1 GCA_027044845.1 Sulfurimonas sp. | reverse complement strand
GAAACAGAATATGTTGAAGATTATAAATATAAATGGGTTAAAGCAAAGAAAAAATTTAATATACGAGCAGAGCATTTTAAACAACTCAATAGGGTTAATTATTCAAATCCAAAAAAAGCGGCATATGACTTGACATTTTATGGAGCAACATTTAAAGATGACAGTGAACGTCACTTAAAAGCGTATGAAAATATGATAGAAGAATTAGAAAAATATAAATATAAAAAAAATGTAGATAATTTCAATGCAGATACTTTACATATAATAGATTTATTAAAGGCTATGATAGATGTTTGATGGTATATATTTTGAATTTCCTGCATTATCGTTTGTTATTTTCTTTTTTATAGCATGTACATTGTTGTGTAAAATGAAGTTGCCTTCACTTTACTTTCCGCATGCATCACAGTTTATGAAAAGCAATGTTGCCGCATCAAAACTGCTTTTCTTTTTAAAATGGCTGACGATAACGATGATGATTTTGGCATTGATGTCTCCAGTAAAAGATGAACCTTATGAATTACAACCAAAGCATGGACATGAAATAGCACTTATCTTAGATACTTCAGGTTCAATGAATGAAAGAGGTTTTGATACTGTAAATATGGCAGCATCGAAATTTGATGTAGTGAAATCAATTGTAAAAGATTTTATTAAAAAAAGAGCGAATGACAATATGGGGCTTGTCATTTTTGGCTCGTACTCTTTTATCGCATCACCGCTGACATATGATAAGCATATACTTTCTCGTATAGTTTCTCAACTGCAGGTTGGCATGGCGGGAAAATATACTGCTTTGTATGAGGCATTGGCACAGGGTGTGAATTTATTAAAAATGAGTAAGGCAAAATCAAAAGTCGCTATTTTACTGACAGATGGTTATTCGACGGTAGGTGCTGATAAAATCCCTCTGGATGTTGCACTTGATATGGCAAAAAAAGAAGGTGTAAAAGTTTACCCGATAGGTATCGGCGAGCCTGGTGAATATAACAGAGCCGTTTTACTTAAAATAGCAAAAGAGACAGGTGGTGTAGCATTTGGTGCTTCTAATGCCTCTCAGCTAAAAGAGGTCTATAAAAAAATAGATGCGTTGGAAAAATCTGAGATAAAAAATGAGACATTTTCCTACAAAAAATATTACTATTTTTATCCATTGTTTATAGCATTGTTGTCATTGTTATTTTATGTATATTTACGAAATAAAAGAGGAAGTGTAATATGAGTTTTTTACATTCAGAATTTTTATATTATATGTTGCCGTTGATTTTTATACTTTTTGGACTTCTGTTGACACAAAAAGAGTCTCATCTGACATTTTTTTCAAATGAAGTGATGCAAAAACTGCGAGTCTCATCAAATACCTTGACACTTAAAGCTAGAAATGTACTCTTTTTTCTCATTGCGATTTTGATGACGATTGCTTTGGCAGAACCAGTTATAAAAGATGGAAAGATTGAAGTACAAGCTAAAAGTGCCGACATTATGATAGCTTTGGATATATCTGATTCGATGTTGGCGCAAGACGTTTACCCGAACCGTTTAAAGCTGGCAAAAGAAAAAGCACTGGAATTACTGCGATTGGCTCCAACTGAACGAATAGGTGTTATTGCTTTTGCAAAAAATTCTTATCTTGTTTCACCGCTGAGTTTTGACCATGAAGCGGTTGCTTTTTTACTTAAAAAGCTTGATACGAATTCAATTACGGAACAGGGAACTGATTTGATGTCTATGTTACATGTAGTCGATAAAAGTATTAAAAAAGATTCTAAGAAGTATCTGCTTATTTTGAGTGACGGCGGAGATAAAAAAGATTTTTCACAGGAGATTGCCTTTGCAAAGAAAAAAGGTATTGCCGTTTTTGTACTCGGTATCGGTACTCCGCAAGGTGCACCTATAAAACTTAAAGACGGTGAGTTCATAAAACAAAACGGAAAAATCATTGTCTCAAAACTCAATGAAACAATTGCAGACTTGGCGACAAAGACGGGAGGCGTTTACATTCAAGGTGTAAATTCTGATGCAGACATAAAAGCAATGCTTAAAGAAATAGAGCGTCACAGTAAGAAAAAAGAGCTAAAATCTGAGCAGATCGAAAAGTATATACCGCTCTTTTATTATCCGCTTGGGCTTGCATTGTTGTTGCTTTTGATAGCCACATCGTCTATGAGCAAACGGGTAAAAGTTGAGGTTCCGGGCTTGTTTATTTTAGGGCTGTTGTTATTTCACGGTTCGGCTTCTTATGCAGGGCTTTTAGATTTTGTACATCTTGATGAGGCAAAAAAAGCTTATATTGAGAAAAACTATGTAAAATCTGCAAAAATTTATGATGATTATGCAAAAAATGCGAATCATAACGAGAGTTATTACAATGCAGCGAATGCACTTTATAAACAAGGAAAGTACAAAGAGGCGATAAAAAATTATGAAAAAGCTACTTTCAACGACAAGCTCTCCCGTGCGAAAAATTTTGCAAATATGGGAAATGCTTATGCAAAAATGGGTGATGAAGCAAACTTGAAAAAGGCAATAGCCGAGTATGAAAAATCTTTAAAATTGCATGAAGACAAAGATACAAAAGAAAACCTTGAGGCGGTGAAAAAAGCTTTAAAGAAAAAACAGCGTAAAAAGCAAAAGAAACAGCACAACAAAAAAAAAAAAAAAAATCAGCAAAACAAAGACAAAAAGGACAAGCAGAGCCAAAAAAACAAAGACCAGAAGAACAAACAAAATCAGAAAAACAAAAAAGGTTCAAAGAAAAAGAATCAAAGAAAGTCTCAAAACCCAAGTGAAGAAGAGAAAAAGAAGCAAGAACAAAATGCTAAAAAGAATCAAGCTTCGCAAAAAGAGAAGAAAAAGCAAGAGAAGAAAAAATCTGAGAAAAAACTTTCTCAAGCAAAAGCGGCACAAACTGGAAAAATAAAAAGTAAAATGAGTGATGCAGAAGAGGCAAAGTGGTTAAAAACATTGAACAATGATCAAAGCACATATCTCTACAGATTAAACCAAAGTAATAAGAAAAAGGAAAACAGTTATGAAAAACCTTGGTAAAATAATAATAATTTTTAGTTTACTCACTACGGCAATATATGCGAGTGTAGTAGCAAAAGTCTACCCTAAAAGCGTTGTCAAAGGAGAGGTCGCAACATATACCTTAACGATAACGGGAGGAGAAGTCAATAAGCCTGTTATCAGTACAATATGTGATAATAACGTACTGGGTACGAGTTCTCAGACAAGCATACAGATGATAAATAATGATTATAAGAAGAGTTATGTACTAAGTTATCAATTTATGCCACAGAAGAGCTGTGTGATTAAACCTGTAAGTGTTGAAATTGATGGTAAAACTAAAAAATCGAATAGTGTAAAAGTAGCTGTAAAACCTGCTGTACAAGATAAAAACGCTGCATTTGTATTAGACCTTACTCCTTCAAAAAAAGAGTTATATGTAGGGGAACCATTTAATTTACAGTTGGTACTTAAACAAAGAAAAGATGCAGAAGCAGTTGATAGTAAATTTATAGCACCTGACTTTAAAGGTTTTTGGATTAAAGGAGAATCGAAACCTGTACGAAGCGAAAAAGGTGATTTTATCATTACAAAAGCGATGTATAGACTTGCGCCTCAAAGAGAAGGTAATTTGACGATTCAATCGGCACAGTTAAAAATAGCGACAAGAATTTCATCAAGAGATATTTGGGGGAGTTTTATGCCTCAAGTAAAATGGAAAAGTTATTTTTCAAATGAAGTTAAATTATATGTAAAGCCTTTGCCTAATAATGCAAAGATTGTCGGAAATTTTACTATTGATGTAACTGCCGATAAATTGCAAATTAATTCTAATGAAGCCGTTAATGTGACTGTAAAGGTTGTTGGTGATGGAAATTTGGAGGATATTAAAAGTTTTAAACCATATATATCAGGTGTTAATGTTTTTGATGAAAAGATACATATCAAAGGCAATACGCTAACACAAAAATTGGCATTCGTTGCAGATAAAGACTTTACTATTCCTTCTTTTTCTTTAGCTTTTTATAACTTAAAAACAAAAAGAGTTGAGACAATTTCTACACAGCCGATTCATATTAAAGTAAATGGTTCTGCTAAAACAACGCATTTGAAGATACAAAGAGATACTTCGATAAAAGCACCAGAAGAAGTGTTACATGTCAAGGCTGAAAGTGAAGTTTTTAATAAGCTGTGGGTAATTGTCTCATTTGTTGTAGGTTTGGTTGTGGGTATATTTATTATGCTTTTTATAAAGCCTATAAAATTTTCAAAGAGAGAAAAGGGGTTAAATCTCAATGATGAAAAGTTGTTGCTTATAAAACTCTTGCCATATAAAGATGAAGATGTTGAAGTGAAAGAAATCGTAAATATTTTAGAAGCAAATCTTTACGCATCGAAAAAAGAGAAAATAGATAAGAAGAAGCTTAAAGAGATAGTGAAAAAGTACGATATATCCTAGTCTAGAATATCGTGCAGTTTGTTTGCATGTGCCATCTCTTGACGGACTTTATCCCACTCTTCATTTTGAATGTTTTGTTTGAGGTTTGTGAGTTCTGCTTCAAACAGCTCTATCGCTTCAAGCAGGTTCTCTTTATTTTGTCTGAAAATATCTTCCCACATGGAAGGTGAACTTTTTGCAAGGCGACTCATAGAACGAAAGCCACCAGCAGCAAGTGCTAAAATATTGTGCCTGTTTTCCTGTTTTAAAACAGTATTTGCAATAGAATAAGAGACAACATGGGGCATATGAGAAATAAAAGCGGCATGGCGGTCATGTTCATGAGACTTCATAAAATATTTTTTCATATGGAGTGATTTAAATATTTTTTTGGCAACTTTTTTTTGAATTTCACCGCTTTCCTCTAAGTCGCATAATACAACGACTTTATCATAGTAGAGATTTTCAATAGCAGCATGGGGACCAAAATTTTCAGTGCCTGCCATCGGATGTGCTGCTACAAAGTTTTTGCGAATTTGTGGTGGAACAGAAGCAACAATCTTTTCTTTTGTCCCTCCAAGGTCGATGATAGTAGTTTCAGAAGATACATCTGTAAGCTCTTTTAATGTTTTAATAATACCATTGACAGGTATAGCCAGAAAGATAACATCATATTTTTTTACCTCTTCAAAAGAGACTATTTTATTAACAAGCTTAAGGTAAAGTGCATCTTCTTGGTGTTTTTTATTATGGTCATATCCGACGATTGAGTTGACATAATTTTGTTTTTTTAAGGATAAAGCAAGAGAACCACCCATTAAACCCAATCCAATAATTGCTATGTTCATATTTATTCTTTATATTAATTTGCAAAATTATACTCAATTTATCTAAAATAATGTAATTTTGACTACTCTATGTTGTAGTTTAACCTTACTTTTATAGTTTTGACCCTATCTTTCAATGCTGTAGATGTGATAAGATAATCTTTTACATTATTGATTCCGTCATTATCTTGCGAAGTGAGTCCTCTTTTGAATTTTGAAAAGATTTTTTTGTTTGTATCGGATAGTGTTCTATTCCTTTGTAAAATTTCTTTATTTTGTGTTTCCTTCCCATTATTATCTGTCATCAAAGCTCTTGGGTGAGAGAGCATATTAAGCTTTCCAATGGTATCAAAAAAAGGCATATAGCCTTTTAAAAGATGACGAAGCAAAAAATCGTCATCTTCTTTCCCCCATTGCCAATAGTTGTTAGAAAATCCATTAATAGCATAAAAAATATTTTTTGGAACTAAAGTTACACCGCCAAAAATCGTTTGAGGGTATTTTTCATACTCTTTCTCCCTTTTTATGTAGTTAAATGTTTTAACAGTTTGATTGCAATAGCTATAATCAACATTATATGGCAATGCATCAACATCATGAAAAATAAAATAATCGCTTTCTTTATTCGCATGGAGTACCGCAATATTCATGAGCTTGGCTCTATTGAAAAAGTGTGTATCCTCTTGTTCTGCAATAATAATTTCATAATCAATATTTTGTTTATGAAGAATATCTTGAATGAAAGGTAAGAATTTTTTTAAATGCTCTTTTCGATTTCTATAGGGA
>JALUBM010000156.1 GCA_027044845.1 Sulfurimonas sp. | reverse complement strand
TCATGGCTGCTATTGATATATTTATACTTTTATTTTTACTTTTTATTGTTAAAAAAAGTGTTATAGACCCTATTGTTCATCTTGATGAGATGGCAAATGAATTAGCACAGGGAGATGGGGACTTAACAAAACGACTTTCTGTTGAGAGTAAAGATGAAATAGGAAATGCAAGTAGTAGTTTTAATAAGTTTATAGCTAAAGTGCAAGATACTGTTGCCCTCTCAAAAGTAAATGGAGTAGAAAATGCCTCAGTTTCTGCACAACTTTCTGCAACAACAATCGAGGTCGGTCATCGGGCTGAAGAGGAAGCTAAACTTGTAAATGGAACAGCGATAACAAGTGAAAATATGCTACAAAACTTAAATAATACAGTTGATTTGACGACACAAAGTGATAAAAAGATTGCCCATTCTATAAAAATTTTAGAGATAGCAAACAATAGTATCCGAAACCTTTTAAGTAGAGTGAATGCAACTGCACAAAAAGAAGTAGAACTTTCTAGTAATATAACATCACTACAAGATGAAGCGAAAGATGTAAAAAGTATTTTAGATCTTATTGGCGATATTGCGGAACAAACAAATTTACTTTCACTTAATGCTGCCATAGAAGCAGCACGGGCTGGAGAACATGGGCGTGGATTTGCCGTGGTGGCAGATGAAGTAAGAAAACTTGCGGAGAGGACTCAAAAAAGTCTTTCTGAAATTACCGCAACTATTAATCTTGTCATTCAATCTATCAATGATGTTGGTGGGGAGATGCGAAATAATGTAGAAGAATTTAATGATGCGGTATCCAAAGCAGATGAGGTAGATACACAACTCAATGATGTGAATCAAGCCTTAAATGAAGCAGTTTTAGCGAGCAATGAATCTGCACAAGGAAGTCAAAATGTTGCAAAAGAGATGCAAAACATTATGCAAAATATGAATGAGATAACAGACATTTCAACATCAAATGCAAGAAGTGTCGAGGAAATTGCAAGTGCTGCTGAACATCTTAGTAAGTTAACAGAAGAACTTAATGGACAACTCTCCTTATTTAGAACATAGGGGGGAGAGTATCTATTTTAGTTTAACATTTATTTTGGTTAGGCCCTTATAAGACTAAACTCTGTTTACTTTTTATTGTTAAGTATGTTTTATAATTTTACTAAATAAATTTTATACAAAAGGACTAAAGCATGAAAGCAAAAGTAGTTATATCAACAATCGTAGCGTCACTATTAATTGGTGCAACAGTAGTAAGTGCAAATACATTACATGATTCTGTATCGGCTAAAGAAGCTAAAGCAGTACAAAATCCATCAGTAGTAACCAACCATACTCAAACACAGGCTCAAGTAGAAGAGACAATGTCGAAAGACCATTTTATGGCAAAACTTGATGCTGATAATTTTAAAACTGAAGCACAAAGAGATGATGCGATAAGATTGCATAAAATCATTGACAAAGAAATAAAAACACACCATACCAATACAAAACAAGCTACAAAAGAGATTATTAGCGGATTGCAAAATAGTATTATGGCTTTACGTGCACTTCATGCACATAATAAATCAGTAGCGAAGCAGGCACTTGAAAGTGCAACGAAATCATTCGATACAGCATTGAAAAAAGATTCAAAACTTGATATGGTTCCAATTGATGAAAAAATTACTGTAAATGATTTTACAGGAGATGCAAAACTTGTAAAACACATTAAAGATGAAGCAGTATCACTTTTAAAAAAGAACGACACACAGGTAGCAAGAGCAATGCTTTTAACACTAGAAGATCAAATGGTTATAAGCACTTCGTATCTACCGATGAAACTCTATCCAGATGCAACAAAACAAGCACAAAAAGATTTGGCTAAAGGAGAGAATAAAGCGGCATTTGGAGATATTGTTACGGCACTTCATAGTGTTGTCATCAAAAGTGTTATTATTCCAATACCACTTTTAACAGCACAAGATATGACGCTAGAAGCTTCAAAACTTAGCAAAAAAGATAAAACAAAAGCACTTAAATTATTAAATTCTGCTCAAGATGAGTTACAAAAAGCTGTACTTTTGGGTTATACTAAAAAGCATACTAAAGCATATAAATCTTTAGAAAATGAAATTACGTCTATTCAAAAAGCAGTAGATGGCGGTAATAGTGTTGATAGAATGTATAAACACATTAAACACAGTTTTGAGTCACTCTTAAATCTTCATAGAAAAGAGGCACATACAAATAGTGCAAAAAAATAGTTCTAATAAAATTTTAATCAGCATCATTATTTTTTTAATTCTCCTTGTTATAGGAGGAGGTGGTGCTGCATTTTGGTATATGACAAAAACATCAGAGAAGTCAGAATCTATTCAAACAAGTAAACAACAAGATGAAAATAGTGAAGATGAAAGTTTATCACAAATTGGACCACTTTATCCTCTTAAACCCATTACTGTAAATCTTAGGAATCAAGATGAAAAAGATGTTTATTTAAAAGTGACTTTGAGTTTAGAACTTAGCACTCAACTGCTCGTTAGTGAACTGGATGCTAAAGATGCTGTTATTAGAAATGAAATTATTAGAATTCTTAGCTCAAAAACTCCTACAAATATTGATTCTGAACTGGCAAAAGACAAATTATGTAACGATATAAAAATATCTTTAAATGCAATGTTGACAGATGGACAAATAAAAAACGTATATATTGTAAATATGGTCATACAATAAAAGGAAAATAAAAACACATGAAAAACAGACACCATAAGGCAAAATCTAAAAATTTTTCAATGCAACGATTTATAAAAGTTACCGTTATCTATTTTTTCCTTTTTATAGCTATTTTTGGAATGATTGACTATTATGCTTTGATGGCATTTAACTTTTCATGGTTTTTAGTTCTTTCAATAATCATAGCACTTCCAGTTGGATATTTTCATGTAAAAAATACAAAACATGACCATACTGATGATGTTGCAGATGAACTACTTTAAGGTATAAAAATGGAAGAGAAAAAAGCATTTGGCGTATGGAGTGCCGTCTTTTTAGGTATAGGTTCTATGGTTGGAGCAGGTATTTTTATTGTCATTGGCCAAGCTGGATCTATGGCTGGAAATATCGTGTGGCTTTCATTTATTTTTGGTGGGGTCATTGCCCTTCTTAGTGGTTACTCGTTGGCAAAACTTGCTGTAAGGTATCAGTCACGTGGTGGTATTGTCGAGTATCTTGTTCAAGGATTTGGAGAAAACAATTTTTCAGGTTCTATGAGTGTAATGTTCTACCTTTCTCAGCTTATCGCGGTTGCCGCTGTTGCCAAATCATTTGGAACATATGCAGCAACGTTTATGGCACATGGCGATGATATATGGATTAATGTTTTTGCTGTAGGTATCGTTATCTTGTTTACTCTTATCAATCTTGTAGGTGCCACAATTGTCGCCAAATCAGAAAACTTCATTGTATTTGTTAAACTTACTATACTCATTATATTTGCTATTGCGGCTCTTTTTACTATACAACCTAAACTTTTAAGTGTAGCTGATATGCCTCCAATAAGCGGTATGTTTTTTGCCATTGGAATTACCTTTTTTGCTTATCAAGGATTTAGCGTAATAACAAATACCGTTGAAGATATGAAAGATCCCAAAACAACTATGATGCGTTCGATGTTTATCGCTATATTGTTTGTCGCTGCCTTGTATGTACTCACAAGTGTCTCTGTACTTGGTAATCTACCATTAGATGAAATCATAAAAACAAAAGACTATGCATTAGCAGCAGCTGCCAAGCCTGTTTTTGGGGAGTGGGGCTTTAAAATTATGGCGGTAACTGCACTACTTGCAACTGCTTCAGCTATAAATGCAACACTGTACGCAGTAGCAGATATTGGCTATACTATGGCCAAAGAGGGTAATTTACCAAAAGAGTATGAATACAATGTTTATAAATCTTTTGAAGGACTTATTATCAGTGCAGTACTTATTACTCCAATGATACTTTTTTTCAATCTTTCAGAGATTACAACGGTTGCTGCTATTGTAATGCTGATAGTTCAGGGAACAACACATGCAGCACACTTAAACCTTATAAAAGAGACAGGAGCAAAATTGTATATTGTCGTTTTGGCAATTTTAGCTATGTTTGGTGTTGCAGCAATAACACTCTACTCAACATATAAAACTATGCCTCAAATTGCATATTATCTGATTGGGGCTTTTGCTTTGGCATATACGATAGAGTTTTTATTGAGATATTCCAATTTTAGAGTTGTAACCAAACAAATAAAATGAAGCAATTATATGTTAAATGTATTTTTTATTACCGTACATAGATTGAAAGAATTCAAAAATTGATAGACCATCTTTTAAGTTTACTCTCTGCCTATGGATTATGGGTTGTTTTTATCGGAATGATTGTAGAAGGAACTGCAGTTATCATTTTATCTGGTGTTTTGTGTCATATGGGGGTACTTCCTTGTGGTTCAACTCTTCTCGTAGCTATTTTGGGTGCTGCAGTCGGAGATCAAATGTGGTATTATATAGGTCACAATTATGCACAAAAGTTCTTGTCCCGATTTCAAAATATTGAAAAACAGGTTGAAAAATTACGAAAAAAAGTACAATCCAAAGCAGATATACTCGCACTAAGTTCAAGATTTATCTATAGTGGGGCTATTGCTTTTCCTTTTGTACTGGGAATGCATAATTATTCACATAAAAGATTTACATTATTTGATACTATTGGAGTATCATTTGCCTCCATTGCAGGACTGTCAATCGGTTATTTTTTGAGTAGTAGTTTTAAAAAGGTCTTAGGCGATATCAATCATTTTGAGCATATAATTTTATTTATTTTGATTATCTTTGTAAGTATTAAACTATATAATGGTATAAAAAGAACATAAATTTATGAATGCAAAATCAAAATCATCCATAGACCCAAAAGAGAAGTATCCTATTTCGTCGTTAAATTTTTTTGAATTAATCAGTTAGTTCTGCGAAAATTTGCCTAGAACTAGAACACTTCTTTTATCGTTGAAATATATCATTTATTTTGGTTTGACACTGACTAGCAGTTAGTATTGGTCTTGTAGGTTTAATTTTTACTTCACTTAGGTGGGGATAATGGAAGAGAAACTGCTAATATGTTATAGTTCATGTCAGTCGCTAAAGATACTCGCATCAATGGATTTGGCTCTTGTTGATGTAATAGAAAAACAGTTTCAATAGGAAAAAATATGCTAAAAAAAATAGTTTTTATTTCACTCTTTGGAGTGAGTGCTTTTGCAGATATAACAAGCTTTTATCATTCTGCACTAAAAAATTTGGAGTATAACAAAAATTATACACTTTATGAAAAAGCAAATCAAATTGCACAAAGTGCAATTATATACTCTAAATATGCGAATTTTAGTGCGGATGCTGCGTATTCTAAAACATATGCAAAGCTTTTACCGAGTGCATCAGGAAGTTTTGGCACGACTGATATTTCTTTGCATGACACTATGGATCTCTTTGGAAAAAATGACTATAAAATTCAGGCACTACGTTTGAATACCAAGGTAAAAAGAAGCAGACTCAATCTAAAAAAAGAGCAACTTTTTATTGCTCTTGCAAATATAATTTCGCTTTATAATCAGACTGCTTTACAACTTAAAATCCGACAAGAACTTTATAACAAACAGTACAAAATTTACAAAAAGCTCGAAACGTTAGAAAAAAATGGTGATGTGACAGAACTTAATCTATTACGTTTTAAAAACACGCTAACTACTTTGCAGACGAGTATAGTTTCTATGAAACAAGAACTCTTCAAAATGAAGGCACAGTTAAAGCTCTATGCTCCAGATCAAAGCATTCCAAAGCTTACGCAAACTAAGATGCTTTTTACAAAAAAAGATTTTTTATTGCACAATCCACAAGCCAAGATAAATAAACTTGATGCCCAAAAACTTTTATCCCAGTCAAAGGGGATGAATAATAGCTATATTCCCACCATTGATTTTGCTGCAGCGTATCAAAAACTAGATGATCCTACATCGTATGGAGATAATCACTCTTTTGGTGTGGCATTGCATTTACCCTTAAATGGAGG
>JALUBM010000155.1 GCA_027044845.1 Sulfurimonas sp. | reverse complement strand
GTTATGTATGAAGACAAAGAGGCAAACCAGCAGTTTTTAGAAGCTGATGGTGATTTGTCTATCATTATACAGAGAAAATTAGACTATGTCTTTGGCTCAAACTTTAGAGTACGTCTTGATGACACAGAGCGAAAACTTTTTGATTCAAAACTTGAATTTGGTACGGATGCCATCACAGACAACGGGTGTCCTACTGTTTTTAAAAGAGATAAAATTCTCCATGTAATCAAATTTTTATTTGTCATCTCTTTGGTAGCTCTTGCATCAAAGTTCTTCTTATCTGATGAAAATCTACTTCTTTTAAAAAGTGCAGAAAACTATGCAATGCTTACAATGCTTGGTCTAAGTGTCATTTACTTTTTCTATGCACAATATGAAGGCAAACAATATAAAAACTGTTCATCATGTCAAATAGGGAATATTATAGGAGTTACGGGAATCACTTTGGCTAAATTATTGGTACTTTTTGGGTTAAATTACTTTTTACTTTGGTAAATTTTTCTTAGATTACAATTTCGCACTAATCTTAAATTATCTATTTTTTGTTACAATTACAAAAAAAGATTGAATAATGCAAACATATAACATACTAACGAATGAAACCGATTTTCTACCTATAGGTAAGGCTGATTTTTTACTCGCGGCAAGTGTTACTAAAACCTGTGAGATTAAAGGTATTACACAAGCTGGAATCCCTGGTATGATACCTCTAACTCCTACACTTGATGCAGAGTTCATTACAAATGAAAAGGTATTTTCACTCGGTGAACTTGCTGAAACACCTACAGGAGTACCAACACCCGCACTTATTACCCGTGCTGTACATAATCTCATCCCCTTTAGCAGTGTAGAAATTTTAGATTTAGGACTCACAACAGAACCTAAAAACTGTTTCGTTCATACTTTTGATATTCAACCTTCTAAAAGTATTGACGGCGGTGCAAAGATAAATGCTCAAGAGATATTTGCAAAAGGTATGGCATTTGGTAAATCATACGAGCTTAAAGGTAACTATCTTATTTTAGGAGAGAGTACCCCAGCAGGAACAACAACAGCAACAGCATCAGCCTTAGCACTCGGTTATGACTGTGCAAATGATTTTTCTTCAAGCTTTTTACATGTACCCAATGATATTAAAACCCAAACTATTTATAAAGCTCTCGGTCTCATTCATAAAGATATGACAAATTTTGAAAAACTTGGTATAGTAAGTGATAATATGCTCATTTTTTGTGCAGGATTTTTACTTGAAGCCTCTAAGCGATTTCAAATAGTTTTAGCAGGAGGCACACAGATGGCAGCGTGTCTGTTAATTGCCGACAAGCTTAAAGAAGATGTTTTTATGCGTATCAAACATGAAAATATCACATTGGCAACAACGCAATGGGTTGCACAAGATAAAAATTCAAATATTGTACATATATTAGAACAATTAACCTATAAACCTCATACAATTTATACAACATTCAGTTTTGCAAAAACACAAATACCAATACTCAAAAAATATGATGAGGGAGAGGCAAAAGAAGGCGTAGGAGCGGGAGCTTCACTTAGCTACGCGAACAAAAACTCTATTACAAATCAAATGCTTTTAGAACAAATTGAGTATTTAATATACAGTATGTAACTTTTACGGGACTTTCTTTCGATATAATTATTAAAATTTTTACACTAATAGGATATTTCTATGTTTTCATCAGTAAAATCAAAAGTAATTATTTCAATTCTTGTTTTGAGCATACTTGGTCTCATCGGAATGTCTTACTATCTCTCTTCTACTTTGCATTCTCTTTCAAATACAACAGCAAAAAAATCTTTAAAGATGCTCAGTGAATCCATCTTTCAAACAATGACAACAAGTATGATGATGGGTGATCCTGCAGTAGTTGAGAGTGCCTTTAAAAGTGCGAAAGGTATTGATGGAATTGAAGACTTAAAAATTGCTAAATCAAAAGCTGTTATAGAGGTCTATGCCCCTGATGAAAAATATACTTCAGATCCTTTAATTCGAGATGTTTTACAAAACAAACAAACAAAGATTATAGAAAAAGATGGAAATTCTCATCATTTTATACGAATGATAAAACCAATGATTGCCGAACAAAGATGTTTGCAATGCCACTATAATGCAAAAGTAGGGCATCCTCTTGGTGCCATGGATTTAACCATATCTCTTGATAAAAACGACAATGCCATCAGTACAACAAACAAAACTTTAATTATATCTCTGATAATCATCGGTATTATTTTCAGTGTTATGGCTCTAATCTTTTTTGGTCATGAAATTTTTACACCTCTTAGCAATCTCAAAGAGAGAATTGCAGACCTTGTCAGAGGAGATAAAGACTTAACAAAACGACTTGTACATAAAAAAGGCAATGAGTTTGGTGATACAGCGAACGAAGTTAACCATTTTATCAAAATGATTCAATCAACTGTTAATGAAGTTAAATCTCTGGGTGAACAAAACAATAATATCGCTTCTGAAATTGAAATTGCTTCACATGTAATACGCAAAGGAACGCAGCAAGAGAGAACAATTGTTTTAAAAACAAGCCAAAAAGCAGAAGATATTCAAAGTATTTTAAATGAAACGATACAAGCAGCTACGCTTACAGAAGAAACTATTGAAAAAGCAGAAGAAGAACTTGAACAAGCTCATAACTCTTTAGCTAACTTAAACAGTGAAGTAGGAAATTTTGTAGAGAGCGAAAATGAACTCTCAGGCGAACTTCAAATACTCAAAAATGATGCCGATCAAGTAAAAGATGTCCTCAATGTTATTAAGGATATAGCAGAACAAACAAATCTTCTCGCACTCAACGCTGCCATAGAAGCAGCTCGTGCGGGTGAACATGGACGTGGTTTTGCCGTCGTTGCCGATGAAGTTAGAAAACTTGCAGAACGCACACAAAAAAGTCTCTCTGAAATAAATATTAATGTTAGCACGATTGTACAAGCCATCAATGATGTTAGCGATAAGATGACAACCAATGCACAAAATATAGAAGCACTCGTACATATTTCTGATGATGTAGAACAAAAAATATCGATGACTTCAGATGCGATGAAAACCTCAACAGAGATGGCAAACAGATCGAAATCAGACAGTGAAAAAATGTCCAAAAATATTCAAGAAATTATTTCATTTATCGAAAACATTGAGATACTTTCAACTGCAAACGGCACCAGTGCTGTGAGTATTGAAGGTGACTTACAAAAACTTGTACAGGTTGCTTCATCATTACAAACAACTATTGACGAATTTAAAAGTTAGCGACGTCTTCTTTTATGAACATAATTCTTTTTAAAGCACGACTGGCAAATATTATATTTTGAGTTTACTGGTAAAGGCAGACTACAAAGCTTACATGTTTGCACAAGTCGAGTTTGTCTAAGGGTCTCTTCGATATATTTATTTAAAACCCCTCTATATTTCCTTGCTTTATTTTCATCTACAAAATAGTCATTAAAACGGTAACTCAGCCACAAATACAAAGAAATCTCTTTCACCATGTCTTCCACATGTAGCAGTTCTTCTGATGTTTGTGCATAGGAACCTACAAGTTTTGGTGCATGATAATAGACTGGCTCTTTGTTTTGTAAACTATTGATATAACGCTCATACCCACTAATAATATAAGCGGACTTCAGGGTTAGCGGTGCACAGGCAAGATGATATTTTGTCGCAATATCTAAATCATAGCTATCAATAATTTTTGAAGCTTCAAGCATATCATCAAGTGAAGCTGCATAAAAAGGACCATCAAAAACCATATTTTTTATAAAAAATCGCAAAATCTCTCCTAATGAATTTTCCTCCAATATTGTGCTGACAAGTTTTATATGCTCCAAATTCGCCATTACTTTAAAAGGAATGCGTATCTCTTTAGCAGACTTTATGAAATTTTTTTTTACAATGCTTAAAGCATCTTCATGCAATGCCCCGACATATCCATTTTCATGCAGACCATAACGCCCTGCCCGTCCTGCAATCTGATGCACTTCTGAGGGGAAAAGGTTTCTTTGCATAATTCCATCAAATTTTTCGGCTTTTGAAAAAAGTACAGTTTTTATAGGAAGATTCATCCCCATCGCTATAGCATCCGTAGCAACAAGTATTTGTGTCTCACCCTCACGAAAACGCCGTGCTTCTTCACGCCTAACTTCAGGGGAAAGATTTCCATAAACAACACTTACTTCAAAATCTTTTGAAAAGCTTTGTTTTAGTCTTAAAACATCTTTTCTGCTAAACGCTATAATAGCAGTTGCTGCCTCTACATCCTTTATATGTGTCGGTTTTTTCAGTAATTCCAAAGGATTTTTACGCTCAAACTCCCGTATTTCAAGTTCTTCTCCCAAATACTCTGCAAGTGCAATAATTGCTTCTTTTACATTTGGTGACCCTGTCATAATAACCTCTTTTGCAGGTGCCCCAATAATAGCATTTGCCCATGCCCATCCACGGTCTCTATCATCTAGCATTTGTACTTCATCTATCACACAAACATCTACATCTACATCATAATTCATCATCTCAATCGTAGAACTTATATGTGTTGCTTCATCATCAAGTATCTGTTCTTCTCCCGTTATAAGTGAGCTTTCAATTCCCTCTGATTTGAGTGTTTCATACCCTTCTAATGCCAAAAGACGCAAAGGTGCGAGGTAGTATCCTGTATCGGCTTCTTTAAGAGTTTGCATCGCCTGATGTGTTTTACCACTATTTGTAGCACCCATGTGCAGTACAAGTTTTCGCTGCATACTCCGTGCAATAGGAAAGAGGTTTTTAAAATCACGAATAGTACGTGCTAAAAGTTCTTCTTTTTGCTTTTTCGCTAATTCATCACGAATGGAGTGTAAAAATCTGCGTGTTATTTTTCTGTGAATTTTTGGCGTAATATTTAAGTTTTGTCCAAGCAGTTCAAAAAGGTATGTATAGATGCGTTTGTGCAACTCTTCTGTGCTAAAGTGCAAAAGTAAGGCATACTCTTGACACTCTTGAACAAGTGCGTCAAGTGTAAGCAAAAATTCATCTTCATACTCTTTTTTTACCTCTTGCAAAATAGCATCAAAATTAAATCGTTTTGACTTCCATATCTCTTCTAGCACTCCTTCAAGTTCTACATGTAGTTCCAAATTATAAGAAAACACTCTTTGGCTGTAAGGAAGGACAAGTTCCTCGTTTACTCGAATTAACATCTCTTCATCATGGAGTTCAACGCCTTTGGCATCTATTTTATCTTTTACAATTTTTTTTAAAAGCTTCTGTGATATAAGCGGATAACTTACTTTTGATTTTGGAGGTGATGCACGCAAGGAATCTAAAATCTCTTTTGTTGTTAAATAAGAATGTGGATATTTTAAAGAGGCTAAAAAGGCATTTATCTGCTCTTGTTTTTGTGCTGTTGTTGCAACTTTATCATGCCCTATTTTTTCTACTATTTTTTCAAACTCTTCTGTTTCAATGTACTCATACGAGTAAGGCTTGGTTGTTAGTGTTAAAATTTTATGAAAACTCTGTTCATACAGCTCATATTTTAGGGAGGCATTAAATTCAAATGCATCATCTAAATCAAAAAAGCCCTCAAGCTCCTGCTCAAGTTTCTCTTTTTTCATCTCAAAACGAATATGACGCAGTGAGGATTCCATCTTCTCTATAGTAATTTTTTTACTTCTTACATGTAAATAAGCTTCATGCAGGCGAACCGCTTCTTCATGGCTCGCATTAAGTTCTTCTAAAATAGCATTTATTTTATCTTCTCTGTCAAAAACAACCTCTTTTTTTGGCTTGGGTGATTTATATATTTGTCCGTCACTCTCAAAAAAGTTCAGTATATCATGACGCATGCCACTCTCGGCTTCACTCCAAATCATACGAAGTGTTTTTACCATAAGTACTTTATTATGCTCTATATCATAAATTCCCAGTGTTGCAAAAAGTTCACTGAGTGTTTTTGATTCAACACGTTCAATCCCCACATCAAAAGGGTCATCATCAAAATATTTTCTAATTCTTTGGTTAATCTTACTATTTTTTTTATTTTTTCTTGCCATAAAGAGATTATAAC
>JALUBM010000154.1 GCA_027044845.1 Sulfurimonas sp. | reverse complement strand
GTGCATTATCTAAGATATGGTTTCTTAATTTGACTGCTTTTGCAGAATGTAAAAAAGCATTTGATGTAATAAAACCAATTTTATTTTTTGTTATTTCTATGGCTTTTGCTATAAAATAAAAAAGTATATCACTTTTATCTTGCCAAATCTGAGGAAATCTATTTTGTATCTGTTTTGCAATTTCTGACTTTGCACCAAGAGTCTGAATATTAAAATACGGCGGATTTCCAATAACACAATCAAATCCGCCATTTGCCATAATTTCTGGAAAAAGTTCATTCCAATCACTCAAAAGCGAATTTGCACACTTTATATTTTGCATAAGATTACTTAAAGGTCTGTCTCTTTTTGCTGTTTGCAGCCATAAAGAGAGTTTTGCAATGCCGACACTTGCATCATTTATATCAACACCAAAGAGATTTTTTTCTATGATTTGCTTATCTACATCATGATAATCAAAAAGCCCTGCTTCATACTTAAAAAGTTCATTTTGCAGCCATTTATGCTCACTTAAAAGGTATCTAAAAGAGGCAGTTAAAAACGCACCACTCCCACATGCAGGGTCAACTATTTTTAAGTTTTCTAAATATTCTCTATAAATATGCAAAGTCTCTCTACGCTTTTCATTTGCTTTTTTTGTTCCCTTTATCTCGTCATAAAGTCGTAACTCTTGTTTTTTTACTTCACAAAGTTGTGAGAGTGTATTGTTGATGATATACTCTGTTACAAATTTAGGTGTATAAAAAACACCGTCTTTTTTTCGGGTATCGACGACTTTATGTTCTTCAAAAAGTGACTCTTTGATTTTTTCCAAATCATTTAAAGACTGCTCAAATATATGCCCAAGAACCTCTACATCGACATCATCACTAAAATCATATGCTGAGAGATGTGATAAATCCTCTTTTATCACGGCATCATCTATCAGTAGATTTTCTAAAAGGGCATCCGGTTTAAAAAGGTTTCCATTGTATTTTGGTATTTTTACTTTAGTGTTGCCGACATCTATAAAATGAAAATACTTTTTATAATAATCATATAATGGTGTTTCTTCGCCCCACTCTTGCGCATTTTCATACTGTTTTATAACAGCGTCAATACTGTTTGGAGGTATAAGCCCCCGATCTTCGGCAAAAAGTATAAACATAAATCTATCGAGCAATTTATTTGCACATGCAAAGATGGTCTCTTTTGAGAGTTGTTCATTGTTTTGTATCAAATTGTTTAAAAGTTTCAAGCGAAAAGCACTGTACTCTTTGTAAACCTCTTTCGTTATCTCTTCTTGTGATTTTGAAAGCTTTTTCAGTCGTGCTATCTCATTTGTCTGCAATGATGACTGATTTAAAAGAGCATAAAGTGTTGTATAACTTTGTACCTGTGTCATATCTAAAGAGAAACAAACATCACTGCTTTCACTGTAGATGTCGAGCTGTTTAAAATTTGAGATGAGTACATATTTACATGTAGGCTTCTCATTTTTATAACGAAATGCCTGTGCAATGATGTCTCTATTGGCAATTTTTTTATCACTGCTTTTAAGTTCTATGATTGCAATGGGTTCTTTTTTTTCATTATAAACGACCCCGTCGGCTTTTTTCATATCGGTCGAGTTTTTTACTTCTCTTTCATAATCCGTCCAGTTTAAAAAAAGTGCTAAATATTTTATAAACTCTGCACCATTTGCATCTTCTGCTATAAACTTCTCTTTTGTCACAAGTTTTAAAATATCATTATAATCAGGGGTATGAAAAGATTTTATAAAATTTTTTAAGAGTGATTTTTGGAACATTTTAATCCCTCTTTTTGATGTTGGCTTCTACATCTTGTATCATCAATTTTGCAACATCTTGTGTCGGAAATTCCAAAAGTTTTTGGCTTTTTTCTTTGAGCTGTGGATTTTTGAGTACCTTGATGAGTTTTGATTTTAAGTTTTCGCTCTCACGCTCACACCAGCCCAAATTCTCTTTAACTAAAAACTGTGCATTATGGTATTGATGATCGCCTGCGGCATAAGGATAAGGAATAAAAAAAGTCGGACAGCCGTTTGCTGTGAGTTCCCAAAGTGTTGAAGCTCCTGCACGAGAAACTGCTAAATCGGCTCGGACAATCAATTGTGACAAATCTGTTGTAAATGCATACAGTTCAACTTCTACACCCAATGTTTCATACTCTTTTTTTACGCGTTCATAATCGGACTCACCCGCTTGATGAATAATAGTTATACCCATTTTCTGCAACTTTAATGCTACACTCAGTGCCAAATCATTAATAGCTTTTGCACCATGTGAACCACCCAAAAATATAATGGTTTTAAGCTCATCTCTCACTCTTGCATTTTTATAAAAAACCTCTTTTACGGGGTAGCCTTGTATTGGAGAGTTTTTATCATAAGCAGAGATAAAACTTTTGGAATATCTCTTGAGTAGTGAATTTAATCGTCCCTCAACTGAATTTTGTTCATGGATAAAAAGCGGGATAAAACGGCTTAAAGAAGCAAAAGATGCTGGAGCTGCAGAAAACCCTCCAACACTATAAGTTGCCTTAATTTTATGCTTCTTTAAAATTCTTCTTGCCTGTAAAAAAGCTCTAAAAACTTTATACAATGCTTTGAATTTTGCAATACCTTTTTGATTGACAACACCTGTTGTTTGCAAAAAATAAACATGAGAAAAACTACTGTGCTGCTCAAAATATTTCCTATCTTGTCCTGAAGTCGAACCTATAAATATTATTTGATGCCCCTCTTCAACCGCAGCTTCACAAAGAGCTTCTGCAATCATCAAATGTCCACCTGTTCCACCACCTGTTATGCATAATTTCATCACATTTACCTTTTAATTCATCTTTGCTTTTTTCGATGCCATCAATACCATGCCCACGCCAAAGGCAGCCCCAAGCATGGCAGAACCCCCATAAGAAAGAAATGGCACAGAAATACCTTTAATAGGGGTAATCCCACTAATTCCATAAGCATTTACCAAAAATGAAAAGGAAAGGATAAGACCAATACCAATACTAAAAAGATATATTCTTGTATCTTTTGTTCTATTGGCAATTTTAAAAATTCTTTGAATTATCCACATAAATATAAATACAACAACAAAAACACCCACAAAACCAAATTCTTCTGCGAGTCCTGCCAAAACAAAGTCGGTATGAACTTCACTTAAAAAGCCCAGTTTAAATGTACCATTTGCCAAACCTACACCAAATATACCACCATTATGAATAGCGTTTAAAGAGTGTCCTATTTGATAAGGTTCAACTTCAACAGGAATTCTCAGTTTATCGGCAATAAAATCTGGAAATAAATCCAAAACAGAATTTTGTGCCAATGCCCACCATGATTTTATACGTAAAATTCTATGTTGTGCTGTAACAATAAAAAGAATGATAGTAGCAAAAATCATCGCTAAAATAGATAGAAAAAACCGAAAACTACTCCCTGCAAAAATAAGCATAAAAAGCAGTGTAGCACCCAACACAACAACTTGACCCAAATCTTTTTGCAAAAAAGCGATAATAAACATCGTTCCTAAAAAAATTACAGCATAAGGCAGAAATCTTTTAAACTCTCCCGAGAGTCCTATACCATCATGATTTCCAAGTTTTCGAGAAAAACTCCAAGATAGAAAATAGATAAATCCGACTTTAAAAAACTCTACTGGAGCAAGTGAAAAACCCGCTATTTTGATCCAGCGTTTTGCACCCCCCACCTCGGAGACTATACTCTGGGGTAAAAATGGCATGGCAAGCATTAAAATCAAAGAACCAAAAAAAAGTGTAAAGCCTATAGGTTTAAGCCATTTATCTGGATCAAGCTGTGAAAGCCCAAAAATCAAAGTAACACTTAACAAACCGAAAATAGTCTGTCTCAAAGCAAAATGAAATTCATTAACTCCAAAAAGAAGCGTCGTATAGGGTGTAAGCGTATATGAGAGTACTATACTCATACCGATTAAAAGCGATACAAGGGTAAAAAGTTTTTTGTCTGCGTTCACTAAAATCTACTTTATCTTATTTATTTTCAATACAAATTCTACTTCAGCTTTAGAAAGACGTAGTTCTCTGGAAATTGTTTCAAGAGCAACACCCTGCTGATAAAGAGAGATAATTTTTTCATCATCATTTCCGTGAATAGATGCGGGAATTGATATTTGTTTTACAGAACTTTCAAGTTGAAGTATTTTATTTTGCATATCATTTTCAATTATACTTATATTATTTTGGAGCTGTTTAATAGCTAAAGAAAGAGGGTGTACCATATCGTACACACTTCGTTCAATCTCTTGATAAATCTCTTCATCATTCATTCTTTGGGAGTTGTTTTTGATATTTCCCTCCGTCTGGTCAAGCTTTTTTTTCAAATAATAGAGTTCTCTGTTTAAATCTTCAACCACAGAAGCAACAGAACGGATATTTTTCGTATAGTCTGCATCTTTAGTAAAAACATAATAAAGTAAATACAAAATAATCAATCCAAGGATAACTATAACATATTCTATATTAAAACTAAAATTCTCTAAATGCACTATCTTTTCTCTTTTGCTTCACGAATTAAAATACGCTCACGTGCCGTCAAATAAGCTGCCCATTCTTTTTCATCTCGCTCATGCATTTTAATAATTTGTACTAAATTATTTGAAACAGCTTTAAAAAATACACCAATATCACGTTTTGGATGCACTGGCATGGCAATACGTCCGTAATACTCTTTACTTTCTTGAAGTAAAGGTTTTTCCAATTCAAAATACTCAAATCCTATAGCACGGATATATGCTTCATTTGTTAAAGAGAGCCTTTTTGGTGTTTCATTTTTTAAAAACATTTCTAAAGCATCTATTTTTCGATGTAGTTCTACCATAAGATTAAGTAGTACTGGGTCACTTTCTGCTGTTTCACCCCTTGCTTTTGCAAGTTTAAGCCATTGAGAAATCGGGTCATCATCACTCTCACTAAGCTGTTGATACTCTCTTTCATATGCTGCTTTTTCTAAGTCAGCTTCGGAAAATACAATCTCAATAGGTGCAGGAACTAAGCGTGGTGTATTCATGATATTATCCTATCTATACTGATAAAAATAAAAAAGGCTATGCCCAAATAACCATTCACTGTAAAAAAGGCACGGTCAATCTTTGTAAAATCTCTGCGAACAAGCATTTGCTCATAATACAATACAAAACCACTCCCTATTGCCGCAATATATGCAAAAACACCGAGACCTGCCGCCCAGACAAATAGCAACCAAAAAAGCACAGCAAGTGCATGAAAAAATGCCGAGATAAAAAGCGTTGCCTCTGCACCATACCGTGAAGGAATAGAGTAGAGGTCATTGTTTTTATCAAAATCCATATCTTGTAAAGAGTAGAGCAAATCAAACCCCGCCACCCAAAAAATTACGCCTAAAGAGAGGAGAACCGACCAAATCGGAATAGAAGCACTTACTGCAACCACCCCAGCAATCGGTGCAAGCCCCAAAGCTACGCCTAAAACAACATGTGCTAAAGAAGAAAAACGCTTTATATACGAGTAAGAAGCTAAAACAATTAGAATAGGTATGCTTAAAGCAAACGCCAATGAATTAATCATAAATGCCACTCCTACGAAAATAGCCGCATTAATGACAATGAAAACAAGTATGCTTACTTTGTCAAGTCTGCCATCAACGTTTGGACGGTTCGTTGTTCTAGGATTTTTTGCATCTATTTCAATGTCAGCAAAACGATTCACACCCATCGCAAAATTTCTCGCACTCACGGCAGCTAAAACACCCATAATTAAAAGCCACGAACCAAACCAGCCATCAGCAGCCACTATCATTGCTATAAAAATAAAAGGCAGTGAAAAAATGGAATGTTCAAACATCACAAGTTCGTTAAAATCTTTTACTTTTTGTATTATTCGTTGCAAATAAAACCTCATCTTCACCATTTTTCTATATTTTACCCAAATGTGATTTAAATTTTAATGATATTATGCAACTTAAGATTTAAATTTTAGATAGCTTTTGTTATATCCCTTGGATACAAGGAGTTTTTAACGCAGTAATAGGTATCATTTTAACAAATATTTAAAGGTTATAT
>JALUBM010000153.1 GCA_027044845.1 Sulfurimonas sp. | reverse complement strand
TCTTGCGTGTATTCAATATTATTATATAAACTCGCCATAATAAATTTTTGATGATTACGCATAAAATATTGAAATTTAGGAATATAATCACCAAAGTGTTTGTCTATCTTAGTGCTATACTCAAAAATATCGTTTAATTCACTATTGTTTTTAGCAGCAACAATTTTCTGCCAATATCCAAGAGCGGTACTCGCACCAAATTTCGTGATTCGTATTTTTTCTAAAGCTACTTTTTCTTTTAGTTTTTGTTCCTCATCTGATGACATTTTCTTGCAAATCACAAGTTTTGAATAAGAAGAGCGTGACATAACTTCTGTATCACCTATTTTAAAAGAGAGTACAACTTGATAACCTATCTTGTCATTCACAGCACTTCTCACATAATAGTTTAGTCCTCCTGCTCTTGCACTTTCATAACCCATAATTGCCATTTTATTTCTAATTAATTCATCGCTATATGGTATATTAAGTCCTTTTGATTGACATATTGCCTTTGCATCTTCCCATTTTCTCACCATTTTAGGAATAACAATTAGACCTGTATCTTTGTTGAATTTTTTCACTCTTTGAGCTGGCGTAAGTTTTTTATAGTTTGCCATACTAAGCTTAACATCAGTGATTGCCTGACTTTGTATTTTGACTTTTCTCATTTTTAGGTAAAATTTAATTCCAGCGTTTATAAAATTGTTCTTTCTTCCACCTTTTCTAAATAAACATTCATATCGACGAGACTTGACATGAAATTCTTTACAAATTTCTTTTATATCCTTTCCTCTCCATCTTTTATCATAATCCTCATATTCCAATTGTGCAACTTTCACCATATCATCTAAGTACCCTTGTGTCTCTGGACTACAAGAGCCACTATCAAAATATCGCCCTTTATACACCTTTTCACAGAGTGCACGCCTAGTTCTAATAGTTGAACTATCTTTTTTATTGTCAGTTGTTTTTTGAGAAATTTTCTTACTCACTTTAGGTTTCTTCACAAAATATTTTCTATAAATCTCCTCTTGTTTCAAAATACATTCTTGTTTGTTTTTAACATTTAAAACATAGGTAAATCCTGCAGCACCTTCATCAATAACTTGAATTTGAGAATCTTTTGAATATTTATTATTAGTAAATTTTAAATTGTGCTTCTTCATGATGTCGCTAATTGTCTTACTAGTTAAGGGCTTGCAATATGAGTCTTTTTTAAGATCTAATTTTGATTTATCGAAACTTTTTCTAATTATAAAGTATATTTTTTGATTATTTATCTTTTTAGCTTTTGATTGAGAGAGTAGTTTTTTATTTTTTTGTTCTTCTTCAGCTTTAATCTCTGCTTTCTTTTTTTCAATTAGCTCTGGATGGGCTAATGCATTTAGATATTCAGTACTGTTCATATAAGTTACTATTTTTTTTGTATTTTTTAAACAACGAGCTTTGTTCCCAGCAAACACCAGATACATTACTTTGTTGTTTTTCTTACAATTATATTTTCTCACTGGCAATGCATCAAGAAATGGATTGTCATTAAAATCAGAATCACTTCTGCATCCATTCATTCGTTTATATTCTTGTTTTTCCTTGTGATTTACCTCATAACAATATTTATCGCTTGGTTTTAACTTTGATTTATAAAGTGATGTTTCAGTAATCCAAGTATTCGCAAATAAACTTATTGGCGATAATAAGCCTGCAAATAAAACTACCATAATAATCATTTTTAACATTTTCTTTCCTCAAATAATTTCTCCGAAAGATTTTATCTTATTTTAACCATTTATCAGCTTAATTTTGGTTTGTCATATAACACCTAGATTTTTTTCAAAAACTCTAATAAGCCCTGCATAATTTCTTTAGGACTCGGTGGACATCCCGATATATGATGTGTTATTTTTATATGCTCTTGTGCTGGGGCTTTAATCGCAAATGTTCTTTCAAATGGTGCCTGCATTATAGGACAATCACCAAGAGTTATAACCCATTTCGGATTCGGAATCTGTTCATACGCCTCAAGTACATGTGGTGTCATATTAAAGGTCATAATGCCACTAAGGAGCATTACATCCGCATGACGAGGACTTGCCACGAAGTAGATTCCCAAACGTTCTAAATCATAATATGGGTTGGCAAGTGCATTACATTCTGCTTCACAAGCATTACAACTACCACTATCAACCATTCTTAAAGCTAAACTTCCTGCAAATTTTTTCTTTACACTCTCTTTTATCTCTTTTTGAATAGTTTTAATTTCATCTTCAAACTCTGGATTTTCTGTTAATATCCCAAGCTTTACACGTTTATTCCAAAATTTAATCATAAATCATTCCCTGCATAACTTAAATCACAACTTTTATTTATAAGTGGAAAATCTGCGATTATGTCATTCCTCATCATTAGATGCACTGCCTGCCAATTTACAAAACTAGCATCTCTTGCAAAAAATCTTTCAATAACACCATCTTTTATATCTATCGTCATAAAAAGCTCACCCATAGAACTCTCGACAAAGCTCATATATTCACCATCTTGAAGAGTATTTAATGTTAAAACAGTATCATCTTCTTGTAAAAAATTATGCATCATTGTTAAGGAATTTTTCAGCTCTGCAATTCTTATTTTAAATCTTGCCGCAACATCACCACTCAATTGAGTAACAGCTTCAAAACCATTTTGTAAATAAAAATTATTTATTCTTCTATCAATTGCTAAACCTGAAGCCTTAGCGATTACACCGACAGTATCATATTTGATAGCTTTTTTCAAAGCAAGGATTCCTGTTGTATCTAATCTATCCCATAAAGAAGGTATATCTATAATCCAATCTTCAAAATAATCAATGCTTTCTTGCATACTATCTAACCATTCATGTAAAGAGACCGTATCAAGAAACTTATTTGCAAAATCAATCGCTCCAAAACCAAAACGATGTCCCGTAATCTCTTTCATTTTTCTTCGTGAATCTTCTGCAAGTTTTGAACCAAGGCTCAGTGCTGCTCCAAATCCCGCGTCATTTGGTATAAAACCTAAATCTGTCAAATGATGAATCATTCTTTCAAGTTCGAGCAAAAAGGCATGGCGTTTTTGTAAAGCTTGTGGAAGTTCTTGCTGTGACGCTTGCAATAAAATATCACGCCAGCAAATTTGATAGGCTATGCTCTCATTTCCACTTATGCGTTCAATAATTGGTTTTGCTTCTTCCAGTGTCTTGCCTTCTAACATTTTTTCTATTGCACGATATGTATAAAAATGTCGTATTTCAAGATGCAACATCTTTTCTCCTGCTTGAGAAAAATGGAAATGTCCAGGTTCTATAATCCCTGCATGAATCGGTCCTACACTGACCTGAAATACACCATCACCCTTAATCACCTCGTAATTATACGGTTGAAATTCGCTAAAATCAAGCTCTTTTGCATCAAAATCTTTACACATTGGATGTACATTTTTTGGAAATTGTTCTTGATGTACAAGAGGGCGTTTATCAAAAGCATCTTCAACTATAATCCCGAAATCATCTTGCATTTTTCTCTCAAACCATAAAGCTGCAGGATGTTCATGTGAAAGTGTTTGAATAACTGGCTTTTCTTTATGCACCTGCTCTTTTTGTACTTCTGAATCATACAATGTCACTATTTCAAAAACTCTGCCTCTGTCTTTGGCATATCTTGCAATAAATCTCATGATATTCCTTTAAGATAGTTCATCACCGGAGGCGTTATCAACGCTATTAAAGCAAGCGCAAAAATCACAAGTGAGAAAAGCTCACTTGCATAGACCTTTTTACTGTGTTCTTCACCCTCATACTTCATAGACTGATAGACCTCGACAAATTTATAAAATATAATAGAGAGCAAAATAAGCAAAATCAAAATCGCCCCCATCATTGCAAGCAGATGATGTCCACTTTTTGCCACATTTATCATAGCCCCAAAACCATAAATTTCACTAAAAAACATCGGACTCGGCGGCAATGAGATGACCGCAAGTAAAAAAAGTGAAACCAAAAACCAAAAAAGTGTTCCTTTTTTGCCTTTGTAGCCTTTGAGTGCTCCTGCAATTCTATACTTTCCGTTTGATTCAAGCACTCCAGTTGAGAGAAAAAGTGCTGGTTTTAAAAAAGCATGTGCACCAAAATGAAGCAGTGCGGCAAAAGTTCCACCGCTTACCCAAAAAAGTGCGATTAAAGCCATATGTTCAACACCACTAAGACTAAAAAGACGCATAAAATCTTTTGTACGAAAAATCAAAAAACTAACAATAAAAATCGTCAAAATCGTATAAATAAAAACAAAAGTAAAAAGGTGATTATAATTAACTTCCATCGCTATTTTACTAAAACGGAAAAAGCCGATAATCACGGCTGATTCTAAAATACCGCTAAAAAGAGCCGCCACCGGATAAAATGAAGCCCGCTCAATATTTGCAAGCCACAGATTCATAGGAAAAAAGCCCATTTTAACGAACATTCCCACACTCGCTATCGCAAAGCCGATCTCAAAAAGAAAGGGAGATTTTATCTCTTTGGCATGGGCTAAAAGCAGGTTAAAGTTCATAGCATCTTCACCCAAAATAGGTTTCGCACTTGCATAGATAAGAATGATGCCAAAGAGTATAAGAGAAATGGCAATCGCACCGACTATCATATAGTTCCATGCTTCTTTGTGTGCTGCGTTTGAGTGGTTTGTTTTAATCATATAAACCGTTGAGAGCGTTGCAAGTTCAAGCCCTATCCAGTAAATACCCATATGATTCGAAAGGATGGAGAAGATAAGCCCGACCCAAAATATGGCAAAAAATCTATAAAATCTTCTATAAGCATTTTTAGAGACTTTCACATGTTTATCTAGCGTCATCAAAGCCAGTGCAACGCCGATACCTACGATAGAGGAGACAAAAAGCACATACGCATTTAAATCATCCACAACCAAATAATCACCAAGCAAATGAAATGGCTTTGGCAGCCTTAAAAGCTGAGCACTCGGCAAAAGAATCAAAAAAGAGATAAAAGCAAGCGGTTTATGTGTCTTTGGACTTTTTATAAAGGAAAGCCCAAAAATAACCAGTACAGGCAGAAGTAACAACTCAAGCATTTTTCATCTCCTCACGATTAAACAAAAGATTGATGACGACAATAGCCATTAAAAGGTCAAAAAATATCCCAAGTTCAACAAGCATCGGCATACCGTCCGTTGCGGTAATTCCAAGTAAAAAAAGCGAATTTTCCATACTTAAAAAGCCGACAATTTTAGGTGCTACGTTTTTATGCTCCATCATTAATAAAAGCGATAAAAACAGAGATGATATGCTGATGGCAACATAGTTAGAGTTGTTGGCTATCATATTTGTAATAGGCTCTGCCAAATAAAACGTAAAAACCAAAATAGCGGGAATAAGCATAATGGCATACTGCACTTTTATTTCAGGGGTAATTTGTCGCACAAAATGAAACTTTTGGGAAAAACTCTTTAAAAAGTAAGGAATACCCACGGCTTTTATAAGAATCGTCGCAACACCCGTTATAAGCATTGCATTGTCTTCTAATTCTGTTCCAATAAGCAGAGCCAATATACCAAGTGTTAAAGAATTAAACGAGTACCACATTAAAAGACGATACAGCCTTGTCGTAAAAAGTGCCGTTATGAGCGAAGCCAAAAACAGACCTATAAAAAAATCAACCATTTACTACGCTCCCAACACATAAAATGTAATCAGTGACAAAAATGCAAAAACAATGGAAATACCAAGTAGATTCGGCACTTTAAAAAGTCGAAGTTTCGCGGTATTGACTTCCAACAACGCTACAGCCACAGCCACACCAAAAAGTTTTATTATAAAAACAATAATCGCTACAGGTGCAGAATATTCAAGCCCAAAAGGAATAAATAACGAAACGAACAATGAAGCAAAAATTACAAACTTCACAGAAGCTGCTGCCTCAATAATCGCCAGATAAACACCGCTGAGATCCAGTATCATCGCCTCATGTACCATAGTAAGTTCCAAGTGTGTTTCAGGATTATCAACAGGAATACGCCCATTCTCAGCAATGAGAAGTATAAAAAAGCTGATACCTGCAAATAGAAAACTTGCCATATGCTCTTTTGGAAAATGCTCGGCTAAATTTACACCAGCTTGACCTACGCCCAAATCTCCTGCCATCATAGAGACACTAAAAACTGTTAAGACCATCGCAGGTTCTACAAGTGCC
>JALUBM010000152.1 GCA_027044845.1 Sulfurimonas sp. | reverse complement strand
ATTTTATGAAGCCAACAAGTTTCTTTTTTGTACATATGTGTATAGTGTAGATTGTGAACCATATCCAAGATGCTTATCTACTACTTTTTTGTAGCTAAGACCAAGGTTGAGTAATTCAATAATCCTCTCTTTATCTTTATCAAAAATACTTTTTTGGATTACACCTGTTGGCTTACCAAGTTTTACACCTTTTTCCTTTAGACCTTTGAGTGCCTCTTTGGTTCGTTGGCTTATGATGTCTCTTTCAAATTCACTAAACATAGATAACATTGTAATCATCATTTTGTTCATGGGGTCACTCTCTTTTATAAAAAGATTTTGTTTAAGTATGCGAACTTCCACACCCTTTTTCAAAATCATATCTATAAGGTTAATGACTTCACCAGTATTTCTACCAAGTCGCGATAACTCCGTAACGATTAAAATATCATTTTTATTTAGCTGTTCTAGGAGTTCATCTATCTTTCTTGCTCTTGTATCTTTTCGTGAAGAGATTTCTATTTCAATATTTGTATCTATTGTTAAGTTATTCAAGTCACAGTATCGTTGTATTTCATCTTTTTGGTGTTGGATTGTTTGAGTGTCGGTGCTGACTCTAATGTAGGAAAATATCATTGAAAATTACTCCGTTCTGATTTAATATTATTATATCAGTAAAACAGAATAAAATCAACGACTTTGTATGAGGGCAAACCACTATAAAAATAAGTGGTTTGATGGTGGTTAAGAGAGGAGAGTGAAAGTGAGGGGACAATTGTCCTTTCATTTTTGGTTTAAAACATATATTGTAGATATTTATAGTATCTATTAAACTCTTTAAATATATTAATTAAGCCATTAAATGTTTCTTGATTTCTAAATTGTCTTAAATAAGACTTTGTTTGTTCTTCATTTAATGAGGTTATCATTATTTTTGCAAGTCTATAAGTATTTTGATTTAAGCCATGCTCCCCACCTTCCAAAATTAAATAGTCTAATGCTGTACATCCACAGTCATTATCTCTAAAATTAAATGTAGCACCATAAGAAAGAAGTATTTCTGCAACTTCTGTATAATACTCTATTATTTTGTCTGTGTTCTTATTATACATTCGTCTTATTGCACTTGATAACATTGTTTCGGCACACTCAGAATATTTATTATAAAAAACATAATTGATGTTAGCACCATCTTCAATTAATTCTTCAATTTCATTCAAGTTGTCTTTATTTTCATATGTGTTGAAAATTAATTCAACCAATTCTTCTTCTAGTGATATGTAACTTTTCATATTTAGCTCCTTTTAATGTTCTAACGGTAATTGTGGATTGTTTTTAGAATCTGCAAGAGACTCAATTAAAAAATCTTTTTATGTTCAAGTAAGGCTTCTTCATACATTTCAATTTTTTTATCAAAAGGTACACTAACTTTATTTATATGTAAACCTGATGTAAAAGTATTTTGATAGATAGGAATGCCATATCCAGAAGGAATATAATTTTTTAATTGTTTTATAAATTCATTTAAATCAGTATTGATATCAATAAACTCAACCTCATCTTGTAAAAACTTTTTAAATTCGTTGATAGCAGTAAATTTTCTTTGTAACTCTTGTTTGTAACTTTTTCTCTTCTTTAAACTTGGGGGATGAAAAGGTTTTAATCTATTTACAAGTAATGCTTTTTGAGTAAGTGCTTCTTTTAATCTAAAGTGAAAACCTTCTTCTATGTGTTTTTGGTTTTGGATTATTGCATTTTTTCGAATTATTTGTTTCAGTTTTAATAAACAATTATTTACTTCTCTATCTGTAGATAGATAGGAATTGTTAGTTTTATTTTCACTAAAATAAATAGGAGTAATATAGCTCCTATACACAAGGCTTCCAATGTTATCAATATCAAACCCAAGTACATCTTCAATCTTGACAGAAATAATGCCAAAAGTTTCATGAAGATAAGTATGAACTAAATTTACAATATCCGAATGACAGTACAATTTGTCTTTTTTATAAAATGAATCTAGTTCATCTCGTAGAATATATCTTTTCTTCTTTTCAAGTAATACAGAGTTACCTATAAGATTATTTTCCAATAGTACTTCTATATCATTTGGCAGAAAAGCATAATATGATGTCGTTTCTTTAAAATCTTTTCTAATATCAATAGCATCCATATAACCTTCTTTTTGATACGGTCTTCCATCTTTATTTTTATGCTCAATGAGCCAATCAGTAAACATAGCTGGATGAACATAGTCAATATTGGCAAAAGAACGAGATTTTATCAGTTTTCTTTTTACTAAATCTCGTATAAAGTTGTTAGAAATACAAGAATTTTCAAAGTATTCTTGGTACTTTTTAGTAGCAAGTTCAATCGATTTTAGAGGTAGATAACTATCTACTGTGTTAGAGTAAGGCATTTTAGCCCTCCTCTGTGTTTTGTTTGTCTTCTGACTTTGATTTACTTCCATCATAGTGTTTAGAGGTTTTAGCCAAATGTTTTAAACTTATTAACTCCTTTTCCTTAGCTTGCAAATCTTCTATACTGGCTTGTAGCATAGATATAAGGGTAGGTTTATCTTCTTCTAATAGGTTTTCATACTTTTCAGTTGTCATGTTCTTGGGTTTTAACTTAGCTAATTCTTCTTTTTCATCTTCTTCTTTTCCTGTTTTAAGTACCTTAGAAGTCTCGTTTCTTTTCTCTTTAATGCCATCTAAAGCCTCTTTATCCATTTGAAGAATTTTTATAAATTCTTCATCTAATATAGCTTGTTTAGCTCTAATAACTGCTTTCATAGTTGGTTCAGGCATTTTATCAATTTGTTCAACAGTTAGAGATGTAACCCTAGTATCTTCAATAAGCAGTGATAAATTATTTTCAATGGTATCTGCACTTTTATATTTTGTTGACATGCCTTTTGTGTAGTTGCTAATGGAGTCAAGTGTTAAAATCAATTGAATATGTCTTCCAACTTGTTTTCTACTCATAATTGTCGGAGTAATGAATTTATAAAACTCATTTTTAAGTTCTCTTTTCGTGTTAAGTAAATAAATTGATAACTCTATTTTGTCTTTTAGAGTAACTTTTTGACCTTTGTTGACTTTATCAAAAAGTATTTTGACTTGTTCTGCTCTATCTTTCTTATCTAATTCTGAGAGGACAATTGTCCCCTCACGATTATCAGAAACTGGAGTTTTGTCACTAGTGTTGTTGTTAAGTCCTGCGTTAGCCGCCGCTACAATGTTTTTCATTGGTTTTGTTCTCCTTTAGAGAATAAGAGTTTTTTAAATTTTGATAACTACCGGAACCTATTAGTTAGGTGGAACACCAAAAAGGGAATGAACCCTTAACTTTAGAACTTGAAGAAGAAAACTTATTGTCTTTCTTTTTCGATGTTGTATTAAACAATAAAAAAGTTGTCATTAAGTGGCACTTTTGTATATAATGCTATAAAAGATAAATTATGGTAACTATGATGAAACAAAGTGCAACTAACACAACAACAAGAAGAGCAACAGTTTTAGATTATTTCTTTGATATGAAAAGTAAATATAATGCAAGAGATAAAAAAGATTCTAAATACCTATGGCTTAGACCTAAAGAGATAAAAGCTAAACTTGTAAGCCAAGGTAATAAAATTAGTTATAGGACACTTTTAAAAGATATTGAATTCTACTATATTAGATATGTCATAGTAAATGAAGATTCTATGCAACTAGATGACTATAAATCTCTATCAGAAAAACAACGATATACTATTAGCTATATGCTTACTATTGATAAAAAAGTACACTTCCACATACCAGTAGATTTAGGAAAACGATTTTCTTATGCAAAAGCTATTACAGCATTATTAGCAGGGACGGATGAGTTTATTGACGGGACAACTGTCCTCCCAACTGTTAATAGCACAATCTATGAGCCTCTAGTCAACAGTAAGATTAAACAAATGATTACATATCTTTTTGGTGGAATAATTAGGGATACTTTTTTATCTGTCAAAGTATTCGACTGCTTCCACTACGATAAAGGCTCTCTTCTATCAATATTAGTAGAACTAGCAGAGTTTAATCAACATATAAATATTGATATAGAAGTTGATGGAAGTAAGGTTTCATATAAAAATGTAGTATTGGAAAGTATCTCTCTAAACGAAGATATGTCAATAGGATTGAATTGTACAAACTCTAGTATCTTAGTTGAATCACTAGAAAATATTAAAAATATTTCAATGCTTACTAAACACTATCCAAAATTTAATAATGGTAAAAGTATAATTTTTAGAGTGAATAAAAAACAAATAAAAGATGAAATACAAAAGCATGGTAATATCAATAGAATGAAAGAATGGTTTATCACTAGTGAAGAAATGGGTGAATTAGATAAAGATTTAGATGAATGTATTAATGATATTTTAAAAAGCAAGGTTGAAGAAAAAGAATTTTTATCAAGAGCTCACTTACTTCCTATTGGATAAAAATATTTGCTATTAATGCTATGAAGCATATAAAATTACAATTTCTCAACAGTTAAAATATGAGCCAATACTTCAATCTTGATTTTTATCTCATTCATTTGTGGCAGTGTCTTGGCATAAACCAAATCTTTAAAATCGTTAGTGTAAAAGCTATTCAGCTTGTCAAGAATGGTGTTTGTATCTGTAAATATCTTTGTTGTATATAGTGGTATGTTAGCCCAGTTGTTTTGGTTAAATTGATTTTTATCATCAACTCTTACTTTTTGTATCATATCTACAAATTCACTAGAATTTAAAAACAGTTCTATCTCAGGCTCTTCCATCAAAAAATAAATATCATAAAAATGTCGAATTTTCTCTTTGAGTTGAGAATACTCACTATCACTTTCATAAGAGGCTCTTGCGATAGCACTAATCTTTTCACAAAATGTTCTTTTGTAGCTAAGTACATTCACATCAAATGGCTCAAGTGCATATGCACCAATCATCATAGGTGCTTTTAATGATAAAAAATCTGTAATGTATGAGCTGATTTGTTTTATCTCAAAGGGATGAGGTTGGGCGAAGGAGTTTAATTCTACTATAACACTCTCCACAGCATGACCAAAATCACCATCTTCTAATTTTGTGTAATCGTGTACAGTTTTTCTAAACTCTGAACCTTTTGATACTTGTGCATGGTTTGGTAATTCTGTAAAGTTTTCATCAACTATCGTTTTTTCTATCTGTTTGATGAGTTTTTTGATTTGGTTAGAACCCATCTTATTAGTAATGACAGCCAAATCAATATCTTCTGAAAATCTATCAATGATTTTATAGGCTTTTGAGAGTGAAGTTCCACCTTTGAATATTGCCACATCTGCATAAGAACTCATAGATAGGTTTCGTAGTATATAAGTTACCCAGTAATCCTTTTCAATATAAAGAGATGGGAGGTTTAACTCCTTGGCAGTCGCCTCTATAAGTTCTTGAAAAAGTTCTTTGTTATTGTGTAGAGTCATATGATATTCCAATAATTTTTTGATGGTAAGATAGTCCTATCAATACCAATTTTATATTTTGTGAGAGGATTAAGAGACTCTTTTAGAGAGTAAGCTTGTTCCCAAAGTCCTATATCTTTGAGTATAGACCCAAGTAATGCTCGTGTTCGTGGTGTATAGTTCATGGCATACTCTGCGAGTTTTTTTTGATTTGTTCTACTCTCTTTTTGAATGATATTTTTTAAATAGATAAAAGCATTCTCAGGTGTGATAGCAGGTATCTTTTTTATATCTTTAAGGGCATCAAGAATTTGTAAGAGATATATATCCTCTTTTGGGGCATCTACTCTTTTTGGAATAAATTGGAGTAAAAGATTATCAAGTACAACTTTTCTGTATGTTTTATTTGTAGCGATTGTTTTTGTTTTTGCAACCTGTGTTGTTAATCCTAATTGTCTAAAAGCATTGAGACCTGTTTCATAAGAAGTATCAGGCTCATCTAAGTAGCTAAATACTTTTTCCTCACTACTAGGTTCAACCTCTCCAAAAGCCCTTATTTTTGGTTTATAAAACTTGCCCTTTGATACTTTTTTGATTACACCTTTTTTGAAAAGGCGAGAGAGTTCAATAGCCACAGATGATTTGTTTTTACACGGTATATCATCATATGTAAAGAGTTTCGCTTCATCTAGTGTTTCAATATATTGTCTGGTAATATTTGCAACTGACATATTTCACTCTCCTTTTTAGTTAATTATATCTAAATATGAAATGTTTTTTAAG
>JALUBM010000151.1 GCA_027044845.1 Sulfurimonas sp. | reverse complement strand
AAATAGTTTAAACAATATCACAAAAAAAATAAAAAATTCCATTTCACAAATGTCTTTACTAGAAAATCATATTATGCAAACTCATAATGGAGAAATAAAGGTCAATAAAAATCTTAAATCATTAACACAAAATGCTGAGGATATAAAAGGTATATTGAGCATTATATCCGACATATCCGAAAAAACAAATCTTTTAGCACTCAATGCAGCTATTGAAGCGGCTCGAGCTGGTGAACATGGGCGTGGTTTTGCAGTTGTAGCTGATGAAGTTAGAAAACTTGCTGAAAATACACAAAGAGCATTAACAGAGATTAATGCAAGTGTCAATGTTATCGTACAAAGTATTTCAGATGCAAGTAGCAGTGTAGAAGTTAATGCTAAATCAGCACTTGAACTTGTAGAAATTTCAAAAGAGCTACAATCAAGCTTAGGTGAATCCAGTCAAGAGGTAGAAAATACCTACCAAAAAAGTTTAGACGATACAGAAAATTCTGAAATTATTAAAAGTGAAGCGCACAACTCTGTCAATTTGACATCAGAACAAATCAGTAAGATGCATACTACAAAAAATTCTATTGGCACCATTAAAGAAAAAGTAGTGCATATTGATAATATAACAAAAGAGTTAGTAGCTAAAATCTCTTATATTTAAAGTTTTCCGTACATTTCATTGTGAAAATTGAGTGCATATCTATCACTCATACTCGCAATATAATCAGCTATCACACGATGTTTGTTTCTTACATGTAACTGCTCATAATAAAATGATGGAAGCATCTTTTCTTCTTCTGTAAATCCTTTATATAAGCCTTTTATAGCCTGTTTTCCAGCATACATTTTTCTAACAATATTTTTATGCTGATACATCTTTATAAAAAGAATCTTTTTTAGTTTTTTAATTTGTGTCTCTAATTCTTTGTCAAAACCTATGGGCATTTCTTCTTGATGTGCTACTTTTTCTTTGGAATAATCTAACAAAGAATAAACCAAATGATTTATAAGATTTGAACTAAATCTATAACGAAACATCTCACCATTTTCTTTACCAACACCCTCTTTCGCTACTTTTTCAAGTATTTCACAAGCAAGTTTACTCTCTCGTAAATCTTCAAAAGTAATCAATCCAGAATTAACTCCGTCATCTATATCATGACTCATATACGCTATTTCATCTGCACGGTCCACAACCATTGCTTCATAAGTAGGGTGTTTATCAAGATTAAATTGTTCATCTATGTAATCGGGTAAAAATGATTTTTTATACGGATAAGAGTGTTTTAATATCCCTTCAAGTGTTGCAAAAGTAAGATTAAGCCCGTCAAAATCTTTATACCTTTTTTCAAGTTTTGTCACAACCCTAAACGATTGAAAATTATGTTCAAATCCATTAAAAAAGCCATCAGATTTAAGACATTCATCCAAAGTATCACCACCAATATGACCAAAAGGCGTATGACCCAAATCATGTGCCAAAGCAATAGCTTCTGCCAAAGATTCATTTAATTCAAGCTGAGAAGTAATAGAACGAGCAATTTGTGAGACTTCGATGGAATGTGTCAAACGTGTACGAAAAAAATCACCTTCATGATTTAAAAAAACCTGTGTTTTATACTCAAGTTTTCTAAATGAGCCAGAGTGAATAATTCTATCTCTGTCTCTGGCATAAGGATTACGAAAGTCCTTGTCTATTTTATAAAATCGCTCATATGGTTTCAATATTTTTTCTTTTTATGCTTTTTTAATAAATTCAGTTTTTAAATAAATCTTTGTTCCATTCACACGACCTTCAACATGGTCATCCATATCATTAGGAAGAGCAATACGAGTAACCGTTGTTCCACGTTTTGCGGTAAAACCAGCACCTTTCACATCTAAATCTTTTAAAATTACAATGCTGTCACCAGCTTGAAGTTCAACACCATTTGCATCACGAAAAACTACTTTATTCGCTTCTGCATTTATTGCAGCCTCGGCAAGTTTTTGTTCTGCTTCTTCAAGATACATCATATCTGTCATATCAGCACGACCAAGTTTATTCCACAAAATATATGCCATTACTTTCACAGCAGAAATTTCACTCCACATAGCATCATTTAAACAGTTAAAATGTGTTTCATCAAGCTCTCCGCTCTCTATTTGACTTTTACATGTAGCACAAACATAAATACTTTGTTCTTCACTTCCATCACTTACTGGTAGTTCCAAAACACTTACATCTTCACTACTTCCACATAATTCACATACTTCACTTCTAGCCATTATTCTTCCTTAGATAATATATTTTTTCGCAATTATACTACTTTTTTTACTGACTTTAACCATTAAAAAAGTTTTATTTATTTCTCTTTGTGAAACTCTATATTTGAATTAGATACTTTTTTCTCATTCACAACCTTATTGAATGCTTTTTCTGCTTCTTTTTCACTGTATGCCTTACATTCCTGCGGAATTGTAGCACTCGGTTCATTCTCAATCTTATCACACATTGCTGCCGTTATAGTAATATTTGAACAACCTGTAAAAAGAAGTGTTGCTAGTATTAAAATCTTATACATAAAAAATCCTATTTTTTCTTAATAATTAAATCAAGGTATTTTTGAGGAGTAACCCTCATCATCTCCTGAGCAAGCCAACGTATTTGAAAATATGCGGCACCACTATCACGTAATGTAAGATAGTTTTTCAAACTTCTAAGATTGAATGTTACTACCATATCTACTTTAACATTGTCCGTAATAATATGTTTAAAAGCATCCCCTACGTTTCTTTTCTTCTTTCCATCCTGCAAAGCTTCATAAAGTTCCTGTGGTTTTCCGTGAAGTTCTTCTACAAAAGGTAAGGAACTCTTTGCAACCGAAATTGCATAAAAATCTTCAATCTTTTGTGACTGAAAATAAAGTTTGTCATATATTGTGCCTATTTCAAGTCTATTATAAGCTTCATCAGTAGTCACAAACATATCAAATTCCAAAATTTTGTCTATAAAAAATTCTTTATTTCCCCCATGCTTCGATGCGACAAAAGCATTAATAAGAGAACTCATGGTATAGCGTGTACTTCTTACACTAATAGCCTGAATACGATGTCTTGCATGTTCTTGCAAAACTCCTCTACTCGTTCCACGAATAAGATAACTAAGATTTGCATGTTCCAATATAGAGTGATGAAAATAAGTCCATGCTAAATCATCAAGAAGTTGTGATTCTTCTATATCATTGAGAGTTTGACACATAGCTTCATCAGGTAAAATGTTTTCAATCTCTTGAACAACTTTATTTTCACTATTGCAAAAACTGTCATAACATGTACGTGCAGCTGTTTCTGATACTCCAATACCTGTATCTTGAAGTAAAACAACTTTTGGTTTTGAATACTTTATACCATACATCTCTTCCATAAACACGCCCTAAATTGAATTAATACTATTTTACTATAAAAAACTTATAAATTTACTTCAACACACCATCAAGGATGGGAACAAAATCACAATCTTCAAGCTCTTCTTTTTCAATACGTCCACTACCTTTTATAAAACGAGTTATGACCTGTTTGTTACCCTTTTGCAGTGGTGCAACTAAAATACCACCATCTGCCAACTGTTCAAAAAGCTTTTGTGGTACTTCTTTGGCTGTTGCTGAAAAAAGAATTCTATCATAAGGTGCATAAGCAATCCATCCATTTTGACCATCATCTGTACGTGTATTAACATTGTTAATACCCAATTCACGAAATCGTTTTTTTGCTTCAAGCATAAGAGATTCTATACGCTCAATCGTAAATACCCCACGAAAAAGGTGAGAAAGAACCGCTGCCTGATAGCCACTTCCACATCCCACTTCTAAAACTCTGTCTGCACCACGAGGAAAAAGATATTCCGTCATTTTTGCAACTGTTAAGGGAGAACTAATATATTGGTCGGCACCTATGGGTAGTGCATCAAGTTTATACGCATTATGTCTAAATCCTATAGGAACAAATGCTTCTCTATTTGTCGAAGCAATGGCATTTTTTACTTCTTCACTCAACTTAAATTTTGCATCACACTCATTTGCCAAACGAGCTGTTTTTGTCGCTGTTATTCTATCCAAACTATTTTATCCCTACATCTATATATCTTCTCATGAGAGTTATATCTTTTTTATTATATTTCATTTCTAAGCAAGGCTTATTCCCATTTCTTATAGCTTCACCCTGCGGCGTAATGATGCCACTCATTGCAGTACATTCTTTATTTGCACTATCACTTGCAACCACATAACACTGGTTTATCAGTGCTAAAGTTTGTGTTAAACTTTTAAAATGTTCTGTACGTAATTTCCCCCACCATGAAGGCACTACAATTATATCTGCACCCTCCGACTTTTGCCACAATTCTTTAAAACGAAGTTCAAAACAAACGAACACAGCTAACTTAATACCTGCAACTTCAACTATTCTAAAATTTTCATCACTTCCTTCTTGCATATACTTGTCTTCATTCCCAAACTTAAAAAGTCGTGCTTTTGCTCTTTGAAATACAACTTCACCATTATAAAAAACTTTAGCAAAATTAAAAATCTTGCCTTCCTTTTCTTCTAACACTGTTAAGATTATAATTTTGTTAGAAGAGGCTTTTTTCAAAGCTTCTGTTGCTTTTGGGGCAAAGGCAAGCATCTCATCCATATGCTTATAATCAAATCCTGTCAAACAAACTTCAGGGGCTACAATAACAGAATTTTCTTTTGTTTGTGCTATGAGTGTTAGCAATGTTTGTAAATTATCATCATAGTTCAATGTTGTTGTAAATAATAGTGAGCAAAGAGTATGCTCACAAATTTTAGAAGTCATCATCAAAGGAAAGACTTCCTTTTGAATAATTTGTTACCGTTCCTTCAAAGAAGTTTGTTTTTTGGTTATTAAACTTTGCAAAATCATCAACCCATTTAATAGGATTAGAAACATTATAAAGTTTCTCAAAACCGACTGAAATTAATCTGTCATCTGCAAGGTACTGAATATATTGTTCTACAATACCATCTGTAAGACCTAAAATCTGTCCTTGTGTGATATATTTTCCCCATTCTGTTTCAAGCTTAACAGCTTCTTTAAACATTGCAATTACATCGGCTCTAAGCTCATCAGTAAAAAGGTCAGGACGCTCTTTTCTCAAAGTATTAATAAGGTTTTGAAAAAGAACTAAGTGTGTCACTTCATCACGTTGTATAAAACGAATCATCTGTGCAGATCCAAGCATTTTTCCAGAACGTGCCAGTGTATAAATATAAGTAAATCCACTGTAAAAATAAATACCTTCGAGAATTTGATTGGCAAAACATGCCTTTACAAAGTTTGTATCAGTAGGATGCTTTGCAAGTTCTTGATAGACCGCTGCAATAGCATCATTTTTATGTTTTAGCATCATATCTCTACGCCAAAGTTCATATATCTCTTCAGAATTTGTTGAAATACTATCAACCATAACAGCATAACTTTGTGAGTGGAGTGCCTCTTCAAAAGATTGACGTACTAAAATTAGATTTATTTCAGGAGCAGTTACATATGGATTAACATTGTCAATCAAGTTATTTGTTTGCAGTGAATCCATAAAGATAAGTTGTGAAAGTGCTTTATCATAAGCAGTTTTTTCTGCATCTGTCAGCTGCTTATAATCATTTACATCCCGTGTCATATCAACTTCTTTTGGAAACCATGTGTTATTTAACATCATCTCCCACAGATTATATGCCCATTGGTATTTTATATTGTTTAACTCAAAAATTCCTGTCGGATTACCACCAAATACTTTTCTACCATTTACATCTTCAGTTGAATCAGGATTATATATTTGTTTTCTATTCATTTGGGGGACTCCGAATATTTTGATTTTAGTAAGAGATTATAGCCATCTATACATAAAACTTTGATAAGATTATTCAATGAATAATCTTCAACACTTTCAACCAGCATTTGGATTAAAAAATAGACATCTCCAAACTATCTATGCAAGCTTCTTTAGAAAATTTTCTTCTACAGATTTTGAAATAGAAACTTTTATATTGAGTGATGGAGATTTTGTAGAATGTTATTGGCAAAAAATCAATCATCATCAAGAAAATACTCCTATTGTTATTCTTTTTCATGGACTTACAGGATCATATAAATCTCCCTATATTCAAGGAACAATGAAAGAGCTTAAAGAGGCAGGATTTAGCAGTGTTCTTATGCATTTTAGAGGCTGTTCGGGCAAAGAAAATCTTAAGCCGAAGTCTTATCACAGTGGTGATA
>JALUBM010000150.1 GCA_027044845.1 Sulfurimonas sp. | reverse complement strand
TTTGCGTAATAAGCTCGCCAACGCTCCCATCTCCACGGGTAATACCTTTAATAAGTTTTCCATCTTCATAAAGTAAATCCAAACTAGCACCATCATACTTTGGTTCACAATAAAATGTCACACTATCATCAAGTCTATATGTTTTTTCTAGCCACTTTTTTAGTCCATCAGCATCAAAAATATCTTCTAATGACCACATACGAGAGAGATGTTTAGCTTTTGTAAAGCCCTCACTGACCACATCACCAACTCTCTGTGTTGGAGAGTTTGGCAAAATCTCATCAGTATGTAGCTCTTCATATGCCACCACATCATGATAGAGCTTGTCATAGCCCTCATCAGTCATAATAGGGTCGTCCAGAACATAGTAATGGTATGCCCACAAATTTAGTTTTTCTACTGCGTTTATATACTCTTGTTTATTCATAATGTGATTTTAGCAAAATATATCTTTTAAAACCTAAACCTATCTCCAATTCTTGTGGTATAATATTTTCAAATATAAAAGGGTTCATTGATGAAAAAAATTGTACTTATCTTATTTCTTTTGGCTGGCTGGTATGGCAACTATCTTTATAAAGGTCATACACCTTCGATTGCTACAACATTATCTGCTTATGAGGACAATGATGAGATAGAAGTTGTTCAAGAGAATGATGATAGTGAAGAGGAGTATGTCTGTGATGGCAGACAATACTGTTCACAGATGACATCTTGCAGTGAAGCGATTTTTTTCATACAGAACTGTCCAAATACAAAGATGGATGGCGACGGTGATGGTGTACCTTGTGAGCGCCAATGGTGTAGACACCACTAAAAATTTCAATAACTTAGGAAGACAAAATATGACAATGGCAAGTTCAATAGATGCACAAAAGGCCTATACTTTCGTGCGTTCTTTACAAAAAAGATTTGTAGAAAAACTCGATGATTTAACAGACAAATTTGGCAAAGAAAAACACTTTGAAGAGGTCACGTGGCTACGTGATGGGGGTATACATGGTGGTGGAAGCAGATTTGAAGCCAGAGATATGAAACTTTTCAATACAGCAAGTGTCAATGTCTCGCAGGTACACTATGATGATATGCTGCAAAAGAATCTCAACTCTGCAACAGCCATCTCTACCATTATCCACCCAAAAAACCCAAATGTGCCTTCTATTCACATTCACATCTCTTTAACCGAGCTGCGAAAAGGAGAGAACTACTGGCGCATTATGGCAGACCTCAATCCAAGCATAAACAATACAGAAGATGCAAAAACTTTTGATGATGCCTTAAAAAAGCTCTCACAAGAGTATTATGACGAAGGATCAAAACAGGGTGACAAATACTTTAACATTCCTGCCCTAAAGCGTACTCGTGGCATCTCTCACTTCTACCTTGAAAACTTCAAAACGAACAACAGCGAAGCAGATTTTTCATTTGCCCAGCACTTTGGAGAGGGCATCATTGACAGTTACATTGACATTATTCATAACGCCCTACTCTCTCGCCAAACTATAAGCCAAGCGGACAAAGATGCACAACTCGCCTACCACACTCTCTACCTTTTTCAGGTACTTACGCTTGACCGTGGCACGACCGCAGGACTAATGGTACATAAGCAAAATGACATCGGCATTATGGGTTCTCTGCCTTCACACATCAACAAAGAGCTTTTAAAATCGTGGATAGAAAAAGTAGAAAAACCACAAGATATACTCGTGAGAGCTCTTGTAAACGCAGTGAGTGATGATGGGGTCATAGACATCCCAACAAAAGAAAAACTAGCAACAGAAGTTCGAAAACACTATAAAAAACACCCCGAAACACTAGGTATGCAAGCAAGTGGAAACACTATTCCCTCAACTGTGCAAAATCATAACAAATAAATACCTTAGTACCTTAAAAAACTTAAATCAGAGAGTTTACTTACTTTACTCTCATTTAAGTCAATAGTTTTCATTGTATAACTAAGCTTATTTTTTTCCATAAGTTTATCTAGCACTTTTACAACTCCCTTATTTTGTAAACCATCTTTACGCAGCACTGCAAAATCATCTCCAAACATTCTAAACACTAAATCTTCACTAAAATGCATATCTAGTATCTGTGCAAATTCTCGTAAGAGAATGTCCCCTTTTTCCCATCCATTTTTAACATTAAATTTGGAAAACCCATGAACAAAAAAGAGTACTATTGTATCGTATTTTTTTTCATAAACATTTTTAGAAAGTACAACATCAAGATAATTTTGGTTATAAATTTCACTCAAAGTATCTTTATAAAAATAGGCAAAACGCTCCTCTTCAAGTTTTGTTTTTGGGAGTTGGCTAATGTTTTCTTCTATATGTACATCTTTAAGTGCTACAACTGCAAACCTTACAACTTCCGGATCAAACTGCTTTGCACTCAAAAAGAGCAACTCATCTAAGGCTTCAGCAGTAGTTTTTCTTCCTTTATAAATTCTATTGGTTATCATTGCATCAAAGGCATCTGCTATTATTAAAATCCTTGCTAAAGGATAAATAGCATCCCCTTTTATAGCATTTGGATAACCAGAACCATCATATCGTTCATGATGCTGGTACATAATTTTTGCAATACCTTTAAACATTGGAATATTATTTAAAAAATTATACCCTACACTCACATGCTCTTGAATCAAAGTATATTCTATTTTTGTCAATTTCTCAGGCTTAAGCAGTACAGCATCAGGAGTTTCAATTTTACCTATGTCATGTAAAATCGCAGCTTGACGCAACAGCGTTATCTCCTCTTTTGAATACCCCATCATAGTCGCTATCAAATTACAATAGTAAGAAACTCTTTTAGAATGTCCTGCGGTATAAGTATCTCGCTGTTCTATTAGGTCAACCATAGAGTATATGCTCTTTTCATAGTTCTCCCGCATCTGCTGCGTTTGTTCATTAATCAACTCTGTAAGGTGCAATTTATAAGCACGATTTTCTCGTGAATTTTGTATTTTTTGTGCTACTTTGAACAACTCTTCATTCAAAAGTGTATACTCAAAAGGTTTAATAATATAACCATCAACATGAGCCTTTATTGCTTCTATAAGGTAGTTGGATTCCACATATGCTGTTGTTATAATAATAGAGACATCAGTATCAAATTCCCGAATTTTCACAATCATATCAGAACCATTCATTTTAGGCATAGATAAATCTGTTATGACAATATCAAAACTCTCTTTTTTATAAAGATTAAGACCTTCAACACCATCTGAAGCAAGCCTTACAGAGGCAAAAAATTTCTTTAAATACTTTCCCATACCCATCTGTATTGATGCATCATCTTCCACATAGAGTACATTCAAATCACTCGTCAAATTTTTAAGTTCTTGGATCTTTAACATAATGGTAATCCTATCTCAAAACAAGCACCGTCATTTTTGTTAAATACTTTTATACTGCCTCCAAGATGCTTTTCTATAATAGTTTTACTCATATAAAGTCCCAAACCTGTGCCATTTTTTTCATCTTTTGTTGTAAAATATGGATTAAATATTTCATCCATAATAGCAGTAGAAACACCGCCTGCATTGTCACATATAGTAATCAAAACACTCTCTTGCATACACGAAGATGTTATTTGTATCTGCCTATTAGAAATATTTTTCTCAACAAGTGCTTCTTTAGCATTTTTAATAATATTAATGAGAACCTGCATCAATTCACGTGAATATGTCCTTATGCTCAAAGATGCATCAATATTTAAAAGCAAATTAACATCATTATTTTCTAAAGATTTTCCAATGATAGCTAAAGCATCATCAAAAATAGCTTTTAATTTCACTTCATCTGCAGTTTTATTTGGTTTAAAAAATTCTTTAAAATCATCTATTGTTTTAGACAGTTCCTGCGTTTGATAGACAATATCTTTTGATGTTTCAAGCAGTTCTGTCGTGTCAAGCATATCAAGTTCTATATCTGCGAGTACATTGTTTGCATCCATAGCAATAACACTAATGGGTTGTCGCCATTGATGCGCTATCATACTTATCATTTCACCCATAGCAGCGTGGCGTGATTGTGCTATCATTATTTCATCTTTTTTATGCAGCTCCTCTTCTTGATGCTTCTCTTTTGTAATATCCATTGAAATAAGTCCGATTTTTTTCTTTTTATCATCCATTACAAAATAGTACTGATGATTTACTCGTAACTCTCCAGCAGCATTTTTTACTTCTGCAACAGTATCATGGGCACCTATTTCAAAAACTTTGTCAATACTTTTTTGCACCTGTTCATAGACTTCAGGAGAAATAGTGTCACTTATCTTTTTACCAACAATAGTATTATCTTGAAAAAAATCTTTAGCATTTTTATTTGCATAAAGTGTCACTCCGTTTTCAGAAATATAAACTTTTGCAGGAGTATTTTCCATAAAAAGTTCAAAAGTTTCATTTGACTCTCGAAGTTCTTCCTCCAACTCTTTTTCTTTTGTTATATCTGTATGAAAACCAACCATTCTCACGGCTTTTCCATTTTTATCAAATATTGTTTTTCCACGGTCAAGAATCCATACCCATGAACCATTTTTATGGCGTAGTCGATGAATAGTCCGATACTCATAGTGAGGATTAGCATGTGCTTTTTCTATCTCTTCATTTGCATGTGCTAAATCATCAGGATGCACACGACTCTCCCATGTCTCAAAATTGTTTGCAAGTTCATCATCTTTGTAGCCCAACATCTCCTTCCATCTCGGAGAGAAGTAAATTGTTCCATCTTTTACATTCCAATCCCACAATCCATCATTTGTACCCTCGATTGCCAATGTATAACGCTTATTTAGCTCTTGCAAACTTTTTTCATTTTTTCGGATAAATGTAAAATAGTTATTTACTCTTTTCTTAATATAAAGAAAAAAGAGTAAAAATAGTACGAGAGTTGAAAGACTCAATATTATATTAATTATTTTAAAATTTTCAAAAGTTGTATTTGAGTATTGATGTAAATTATTTGCTTTAGTATGTGCATATTTATATAAAATATCAGTAGAGCGTTCTAGTTTTTCAACATGGGTAGCACCCTCTGTTCTGGCAATATTTATTGCTTTTTGAAACTCTCTTTTTTCAATAAATGAAATCACTTTTTCATGAATACCTTTCCACTCTTTAAAAAGTTCACGGGTATTATTCTCTAGTACTAATCCTTTTGCCCCTAAAATATTCTTTTTTATAATATTTAGATTAATATATACATTTTGTTCATATATATCTGCCTTATGAAGCAGTTTATGAAACTCTTTTTTATTTTTTGCGTGCAGAACTTTTTGCATATTTTTATGAATTTCCAAAATATTTTTTTGAATCAGAAGGGCTGCGTTTGAAACTTGAAGAGGATGATTATAAAGAGTATTTGCAACATTATGAAGTCTTGTAATACTATAAAGACTTGCAATATTTACTGATAAAAGTAGCAGCAAACTCATACTTACAAAAATAACAATAGCTCTTATTTCATTCTTTTTATTTAACTTTTTCATACTTATGCCGAGTAGAGATTTTCAATCAAATCACTCCCACAATCCAACTCTTCTAACCAATCTAAAAAAAGTTCAACATTTTCATCTTCAAAGATGAACCCATGCTGTGGTACTATCATTTGTGGTTTAATTCTTCGTATTTCACTAACCCATGCACGGCAAACTTTATTTGAGCCCATATAGCGTTGATGAAATTCTAGTAAATGTACTTTATGCTCTTCAAAATTCTCAACGGTTTTATAATTATACGGTGCAGTGACAATAGCCGCTCCAATATCTCCAGAAAATAGGATTTTAGACTTTGTATCATAAAGTGAAAAATTACCCGGAGAGTGTAAAAAATGTGCTGGAACAAATTTAATATAATCTTCACCAAATTTCATTTGTGCACCTTTATCTGATAAAACCATTACTCTGTCCATCTGTGTAAAACCATAATGACTCATAAATCGTACCCACAAAGAACTCATAATAAATTTAGCACTCGTACTCACAGACCACTGCCCAATAGAACCTGCAACATCGGGATCTTGATGAGAGAAGAAAATGTACTTTATATTTTCAATAGCAACATGTTCACTTACAGCATCATAAAGCTCATCAAATATAGCCTCACTACCAGGATCAATTAAAAATCCTACTCCATGTTTCACTATAAGATACTGATTTACAGACAAAAAAGAGTTTTCATGTGTTTCATCGTCAAAACTAAACATAATATATTTGTGTCCATCATCTTCATACAGTATTTTATAATTATCCATTTTGCATCCCTTTAATTTCTCGTATAAGTGCCATTTGACGCTTTGTAATGTATTTTACCAACTCACTTCTT
>JALUBM010000149.1 GCA_027044845.1 Sulfurimonas sp. | reverse complement strand
CGATTAAACTGAAATGCATTTGATGTTATATGTTCAGCTCTAATTGATATTTTTTTTGATAATATTTCTGCTGAGCGTATATCCCCTTTTTTCTTTAATTGCTTAATTAATAAATTAATTTGAGAGTAAAGTTGTTGTTTTTGACCGCGTAATCCATAATCTATGATTCTTGTTATTTCGGGAAGATAATCCATTGTTTACCTTTTTTGTTTATTTGTGTAATTATAGCCATATATAGTTTACATAATACTTTTTTTTGTATGTAAATATATGATTATAGTTTACATTTTATTTTTTTAATTCGAGAAAGGAAAATGTTCTATCAATGAGGTTTTTTTAATTGCATGACGACAACGGGCGTGGTGCTATTAGTGTATTCAACTTTTGAGAAGTCATAATTGTCTCCGAACTTGTCAATAAATTGCTGGATAAAGTTCTCTTTGAATATCTCGTGAGCTTGCTGTTCTCTTTTCTCTCGTAAGCATTCCTTGCATCCCGTGTGACCTTTTAGGTGTGAACCTAACATTTGCGTAAAATATTGTTGATGTATAGTACAATAGACTTCAATTGTTTCATGTTTTCTTCCAACTACAGTGTTATCGTAGTTGTAGATATCTCCATAGAGCTTGACAGCTTCTTTAATGAGATATGATTTATCAATGCGTCGTGATATACCTTGCGCTATTTTTGCACATTCAGGACAGACATACTTATGTGAGAGATGTTTTGCCGGTGCTTGAGTGAATTCGCCGTGTGTTTTGCAGATGATAGTAACTTTTTCTACGTTGTTTATGTAGTGGACTTCGCTGTAACCAAATTTTTTACCATGCTTGGTTTATACTGCTGATAATTGCCAAATGCTTTGTAAAGATTGTAATAGAAAAAAGTCAAATATCTAAATGAAAAAAGACCAAAATCAATTAAAACTAACCTACAACCAAACAAGTGGTAAAATATGCCTAGAAACATACGATGAGGGCTTTTACCGACTCGTGTTTTAACACTCGCTTGGTCTGACGCTTGTTGAGCTAGTTAACCAAAAGATAGATATTACCTCAGAAGTAGTAGAACTTGTCGTAGAGAAGCTATTTAACGATATGGGATGTCCTGCAAATGGTGGGGTATTAGAGCTTACACGAAAGAGAGAGAGAAGAGAGATAGTGTAGTGAAAGTTATTGGAGAGATAAAATGACAAATCAAAAGAATGAGCTAAGGTTTCAATTATTACAAAAAGCTAAAATTAGGTATTAAATGACTTCGTTTTTTTATGAAAAAGGAGTTGGGTTAGTTTGCTACATAAGAGCGATATAATATAAGTAAAAAATTATATATAAATTCAGAAAAGATAAAATAAATCTTCAATCCATAATATGAATTTATATAAATATTTATTTAAATTGTTAGTTGCGCCAATCAGAAGCATATATACCATCTAAAAATCGTGAGCGGACAGCACTAAAAGAATCTTTTGCCACGTTATTTCCTCTTTCTGCCATATCATCAATGGCACCTCCATCATCTAACTTAATTTCACTTGGTGTTTGTTGATTAACTCGTAAATGACGAGCTGGGCTAAGAAGACTTTCTGCCATAGTTAACGCCCCATGTTCTTGAGCAGAAAAAAAGAGATCAGCACTTTCTGGTGCCCATCCTAATTTACCTTTCCCAAGTGATTTAGTAAAATCAGATTCGTTACCCATTGTTCCAACACTTAAAACATCAATTCTATCTAATGGAATTTTTAAATATCGTACAGCTTCAGCCAAAGCAGGAAGTATTGGATTGTTAGCCCAAATACCTCCATCTAAATATTTTTCTACTGTAATTTCTGTATCTACAATAGCTTCATCAAAATAGGTAGGTGCTGCAGAAGATGCTAATGCTACTTCAACAGCTGTCATGTTCTGAAATCCTGTTCTATCTTCAGTGTGAGAGGTCGTAATCACTTCCGCTTCACCATGTGCTGCACGTACAGTAGGAATAACTAGCCTGCAACATGAATTATCAATAAGTGTTTCTTTGCCTAAAACCGCTTCTAATCTTTCACGAAGTGTCTTAGAATCATATTTTGAATTTATCCAATGTCGCAATTTTCTATTTTTTGGAAAAATTGCTGGACCCTCTTGTTTATAAAAATTTAATATGTCAAGTGGTTTTAATCCAAGTCCAAGTCCTATCGCCAAAATTGCTCCAGTAGAGGTACCGGCAACAAGATCAAAATGTTTAACAAGCTCATTGTTTCCTTCTTTTTTAAGCATATCATCCCATCTTGCAAGCACTGCGGCAGTAAAAGTACCTCGGAGACCTCCACCATCTAAGACTAAAATACGAAAATTTCGTCCACTTGATATGCTATCACGCACAAGAGGCAAAAGTTTTAACTGAGTGACGATATTATTTACAATATCCATAGAAGATGTCATCTTTGCTATTTCAAAATTTCTTTCAGAAGAGAGCCCATTATGTAAACGGGACAATAACGATTTATCATCCTTTGCATAACCTGCCATTGCACCACCAAATTGAGGAATAACAAAAGCAGGTTTTCCAAGTGCCAGTGTAGTATCAAGCTCTTCTGGCACGCCCGCACGCGACTTATTCTCATTCCACCATTTTCCACCAAAGCAAATGATGACATCAGAACGCTCTGCCATCCACTCTCTCATAGGAATTAAACTTTCCTGTTCATTTTCTTTAGAACCAGGTATGATTTGTACAACTGCGTATTCGCGTTGATGTTCAATCTCCTCTAAGTGTTCATCTTTTATTGCAAATTTTTGAGCACGGACTAAAGTAAGGGCATCTTTCTTTCCTCCTGCACGTATAAATTTTTCAGCAGATATTTTTAATGGAGCAGTTAGAGAAGGATGACTACCATGAATAATAGTTCCTCCTTCGCTAAATATCATACTCGTAAGTTTTTGAACGAATTTTCGAATATTTTCTTGTTCTTTATCAGATAATTCATCAGGTATAGAACCAGAAAGGTGTACCCTAATTCCAAGCAGTGGTAAATGATGTTTCATAATTTTACCTATTGTTTATATTTATTTCGGATTTCAATGGCTTCTTCAATCCATTTAGAAAGGTTTTCTTTTATATTATTATAAACATATATACTTGTTTTATATGAAGGGTTATATGTTTTAACTATTCCATCTAATGGTTTACCGTTCACATCAAAGCCTTTAAAAGGATTTGAACCTTCATTAGATTGATTTCCATCGCTATCTTTCAGATTATGAATATGAATCCCAAGTACACCTTTACCATCATCCCAAGCTTTTTTAATTTCATAGTTTATCCATTTTCTTTCGGCCGTATTTTCTCCGATCAGAACAATAAGAACGGATTTTCCATATAATTGATCATCTATCCATTTTTGAATAGCTTTATCACCACCTTTTTCAATTTTTTCCCAATCATTATCTGTGGCAGGTTTGTTACCCTCAAGAAGCCCCATAGTCCTTACTTGAGAAGCTCTCCAATTATCTGGTTTGTAATGAAAACTATAAAATGCTCTTCGTGTCATAACAATATCCTCATGTTTTTTTGTATTATACTGGTAATAACCTTTTTTGTTTAGTTGTTTATGCGCATAATATTTTAAATGCTCGTATTTGAGTAAAAATTAACATTAAGATACATTAATAATTTCTTTTTCTAGTTCCTCGGGGATTTTACCTATAAAAACACCCGTATCACAGAACTGATTTATATTGGTATCATTTGAACGCAACAATAAACCAGGTGCACCTTGATGAAATTTAACATCAAAGGATACCGCAACAAAGAGATTTTTAGAATGTTTGTATGAGTGTTGTGGAAAGAAATATCCATGTTCAAGTGTTATACATTCGCCACATCCAGTAAATCCACGTTGTTTTAATATCTTAAGAAGTTCTTTCGGAAAGTCAGCCTTTAACAAACTTTCAATCGCAGAAACAACTGAATTAGACTTCCCTAGAATCATATGACACATATTGTTCATTTGAAGATATGTATCTTTAACAACCCCTGATAATCCATTACCTCCATATACAGATACATCAGAAATAACTGGTGTCAATTGAGTATCTAATGGTCTCCAGCCTTTACCTAATACTTTGCTACGTGGATTTGTTGAAAAAATGAATGAAAAATCATTATTTTTTTCACAAAGTTGCATAAAATATTCAGCTGATGTAATTAGATTTTGACTTTGAGTATCTATGTATTTATCTGAAATTACTGATAACATAGCATTGACGCGATCTTCTGGACGAGTAGGAAGACAAAATCGTCTATTAACAGCTGACATAACTAAAAATGCTGATCGTTCAAATAAATATTGCTCGGCAATCAAAAATTGCCAACGCTCTAGTTTTTGAGTCAATTCAACATCCTTAACATCTGTATAAGCTACATCATGCGTCATAAGTTGATTGAGAAAATTAGCTTCACTGACAAAAGTATCTCCTTTATCTTCAGCTACCAAGAACATTATTTTACTATTAGCATACTCTTGGTATGTCCAAACTCTATCGATCCAATCATCATCTGCTATCGCTAAATAATCATTAAGATTTAATGGGTCTTTATTATGTATTTTTTCAACTGTATTAGTGCAGTCAGTATTCAGAACAACGAATACTTGTGTTGATTCTCTGTAAATTTCCCCCATGTTTTGAATACATATATCAGCAGCAGGCTGTTGTTGTGGTCTGCATAAAGCATCCACCCAAATAGCACATGATGCTTTATGTATTAACTCTAATTTTTCATCTCTTTTAATTTCTTTATGAAACAAACTTCGCATTTCAGTTTCCAGACACTCAGTTGATTCAAAAGAGTTTATAACAGTCTCTATAACAGAAATACTTCTAGCTGAAATATTCTCCTCACTATTCAATGGATTTACCATTTCTTCTTTGCCCCAAGAATAAGATATACATGTATATGGTGGAGCATCAGATATTCGTTTAAAATCAACTAGAGCCCAAGTTTTTCCACTTAAATTTATAGTTTTAGCACCATTTTCAATTGGTTCTTGTTCTGCTACAGGAACAAGTAGTTTAAAAAAACTACCTGCTGGATTTTGATGTGTATTCATTATAATTATCCTTATATTTTAATATAACAGCTGGCTTTAGGAATAAATTCCTCTAGCAGTTATTCAAGTTCAGTAACCTCTATTCTGAGATTATATCTAAAATATTAAAACACTGAGAACATTCATCTCCTAAAAACTAAAAAAATCTCATAACAGACTGACCATATTTAGCATAATTTCTATCCAACATATAAAGAAACTGATCCCAAGAATCAGCGGACTTCATTAAAACAATAACAGCGATAAGATGCTTCTCTAAATGCTTTACACCATAATCTTCCGATAAACTTTGATGGTACCTTACTAGGTTATTACCGGCTTCACTTTTGGGAGTATTTTTCTTAAGTGCCTCTAATATACCTTTAGGAAGTCTCTCATAAACAATTTCATTCGTAAAATATCCAACTACTCCAGGCATCTTTCGTCCAGACTCTCCAAACCCTGTCCAGCCCCTTAGTCGAAATAACTGCTCATAGAATTCATCTGGAAACATCTTGCTCCACTCTAAAAACTCTACACTTATATATTTACTCAAAAGTTTTTGGAGATCACTATCTTGACGCTCTTTTTGGTAGCCGGTAATCTCATCCACTAAGGCATCTAATCCGACTTTTGCAAATGCCGTCATAATGCTAAGTAAATTGTGTGCTACACGAGTACCTGCTTCTGTTAAAACGCCGTCTTTACTGGCAAGCATATAAGCTTTGCATAAATCAATAAAGAGTGTGGTTTCAAAGGGAATAATAGCTGGTCCAGAAATCACCGCTAAACGCTCTAATTTATCCTCCGAAGCCCTATATTTCCAGCTTTGAAGCTGGTGCGAAAGATAGGGTTCTATCCACCTTGATTGCACACTTCTCAAAAGCGCTCTGCTACCATTACCCATAATCCCCATTGCTCTTGCAGTACCACGCAAAGAGAGAAATCTTCGCTTATCACTTGTTAACATAACAATCAATTTCGATTTCATCAGATATTTTCCATTTGCCTTGGTGCGTAACTTGTAAAGCGGCGACAGATTCGTCAAATGTTTTTGGTGCGGATACTTCGCTTAAAGTAGTAAGTTTGAACATTTATAGTCCTTCTACTGTAAGAAAAAAAGATACAAAAAAAGAGCTTGAAATAAAACGACAAAAATTTAGAAGACGAGCTGCTATATAACCTGTAATCGGTCATCTTAAATCAGATCATAGAATGGTTAGAAACTTTCTAAAAGGCTTCAGAGGTGATGAAGTGAATCTTCTAATGGCTGCGAGTGCATTTAAT
>JALUBM010000148.1 GCA_027044845.1 Sulfurimonas sp. | reverse complement strand
ATTTATACGAAGACCTGAGCTTAATCTTTGTAAAGATTTGTTTAGTCCAACATTGTTTTGGACACTATTTCTATGTGCATTCATCGCACCAATATTTGTGTTAATTCTAAAACCCATAATAAATCCTTTTCTATGGAAGAGCCTTTCACTCTTGTATTTTCATTTTATCTTCAGGCTTCCATGCCTTAGATGTAAACTAAATCGGTCATCAAAAAAAATACTTTAGAAAAAGTTGTAAATTTTTACAATTTAATCTTTTTAGGGTACACTTTCAAAAACAAAAACTAAATCATTATACTTAAATATATTTGCAATAGGAAAACTATTTGAACTTAATTATCGTCGAATCACCCGCAAAAGCCAGAACTATCAAAAACTTTCTAGGTAAAAATTATGATGTTATTGCCTCAAAAGGACACATACGAGATTTGCCAAAATCCCGTTTTGGAATTACCTTAGATGAAGAAACTCATGAACTTGTTCCAAAATATTCTGTGGCAAAAGAGAATGCTGCCACTGTTAAAGAAATAAAAGAAAAAGCCAAAAAGGCCAAAACAATTTATATCGCGACCGATGAGGACCGCGAAGGAGAAGCTATAGGCTGGCATATAGCCCATGCTATGAAAAAAGACCCGCTAGAACTGCCTCGTATTGTTTTTCATGAAATTACAAAAACAGCTATAAAACATGCACTAGAATCAGCTAGAAAAATAGATATGGACATGGTAAATGCTCAACAAGCCCGCCGTTTGCTTGACCGCATAGTTGGGTATAAACTCTCTCCCCTTTTAGCATCAAAGATTCAAAAAGGGCTTTCAGGCGGACGAGTACAGAGCTCAACACTTAAACTTGTAGTAGACCGTGAACGCGAAATAAAAGCGTTTGTTCCTGTAGAATATTGGAGCATTGACACTGTTTTTAAAACAAATATTGATGCAAATTTAATAAAACACAAAAATAAAAAGCTTTCAAAACTCTCTATAGAAAATAAAGAACAGGCAGAAGCGATTGAACAAAGTGTTAAAAATGATTCTTATAAAATTGCTAAGATAGAGACAAAACAGAGAAAATCTGCAACGCCACCACCATTTATGACTTCTACTTTGCAACAAACAGCTTCTAGTAAACTAGGATTCACCCCAAAACGTACAATGATGATAGCCCAAACACTTTACGAAGGTGTAAAAACACCTGATGGCACTTCTGGTGTTATTACTTACATGAGAACAGATTCACTGAACTTGGCACAAGAGGCTGTTGGTGCAGTTCGCGGCATTATAGAAAACCGTTATGGTAAAAAATTTCTGCCAAAAGAGCCAAAAGTTTACAATAAAAAGGCAAAAGGGGCACAAGAAGCTCACGAAGCTATACGCCCTACTATGCTGCAATTTACTCCCGAAGTGGCACAAAGCTTTCTAAAAGCAGATGAGATTAAACTTTACCGTTTAATATACGAGCGTTTTATGGCTTGTCAAATGGAAGATGCAAAATTTGAGCAACAAAGTATCATCTTTAAAGGAAATGAAAATGAATACCGTGCAAGCGGCAGAAAGCTTATTTTTGAAGGGTTTTATGCTGTCACTGGAGCTGAAGACAAAGACAAACTACTTCCAACACTTACAGAAGGTGACAAAGCAGAAATCCAAAATGTAAAGCCAGAGCAGCACTTTACAGAACCACCATCTCGTTACTCTGAGGCAAGTTTAATCAAAAAACTTGAAGCTGAAGGTGTCGGTCGTCCATCAACCTATGCTCCAACGATTGCCACACTTTCCAATCGTACCTATGTGACTATTGAGAAAAAACAGATTATTCCGACTGAAATTGCTTTTACTGTTACAGAAATTTTAGAGAAAAACTTTCCAAATATTGTTGATATTAATTTTACCGCTGAAATGGAAGAAGAACTAGATGAAATTGCAGAAGGAAAAGTAAATTGGCAAAAACTTCTGCTTGAATTTTATAAAAAATTTATGAAGCAAATCGAAGAGGGGAAAGAAAATATTGTCTCACTCAAACTTGCCAAACCACTTGGACGAACTTGCCCTAAATGTGGAGAGCATGAACTCCTACTTAGAAGTGGTCGTTTTGGAAACTTTATTGCATGTAGTGGTTTTCCTAAATGTAAATATACCGAGCAATGCGACGAAGAGGGTAATGCAGTTGAGAAAAAAGAAACAACTGCAGATGAAAAATGTGACAAATGCGGTGCTGATATGATTGTTAAAAATGGTCGTAATGGACAATTTTTAGCATGTAGTAATTACCCTGATTGTAAAAATACAAAAAGCATCAATGTCGAAGAGAAAGTGAGCGAAACACCTTGTCCTGACTGTGGTGGTAAAATCAGCTTGAAGAACTCTCGTAGAGGACCTTTTTGGGGATGTGAAAATTATCCTGAGTGTAAATTCATATCAAAATTTGAGCCGACAACTATTAAATGTAAAGAAAAAGGATGTACTGGCGTTTTAGCACCTCGAACTTATAGAAACAAAGAAGTATATGAGTGTGTAAAGTGTAAAGCACGGACACCTCGTGAAGAGATAGATAAAGCTTAAAAGGCAAAAATAGTGAGTGAAAAAATATTTTTATGTTCTATTTGTAATATAAATAGTGGTACATGTAAAGAAGACTGCAAGTTTTGTTCGCAAAGTGTACGCTATAAAGCAGATATAGAGCGTTACAAACAAAAACCGATGGATGCAATTTGTCAAGAAGCCATTCATGCACAAAATAACGGAGCATTGGGTTTTTGTCTTGTAACGGCAGATAAAGGTCTCAATGACAAAACTTTAAAATTTGTGTGTGATGTTGCCAAAGAGGTGCAAAAAGTAGCTCCAAAACTGCGTCTTATCGCATGTAACGGCACAGCAAGCCTTGAACAGCTTCTTATTTTAAAAGAAGCAGGAATAAAAGCGTATAATCATAATCTTGAAACCAGCGAAACCTTTTACCCACAGATTTGTACTACGCATCCATGGAGCGAACGCTACGAAACTTGTCAAAATGTCACTAAAGCGGGGTTGGTACTTATAAGTGGTGGAATATTTGGTCTTGGTGAATCACAAGAAGATAGAATTTCAATGCTTGCATCACTTAAATCACTCCATCCTACTTCTGTCCCTATTAATTTTTACCATCACAATGTTGCACTTGAACTCGAACCAAATCCTCTAACAGCAGATGAGGCGCTCGCACTTATAAGGCTTACAAGAGAAACTCTCAATGAAGCCGACAGAATTATGGTAGCAGGTGGACGCGAACTTATGTTTGGTTCTCGTCAGGCTGAAATTTTTGAACATGGTGCAAATTCAATTGTTATAGGAAACTATCTTACAACAAAAGGTCGCATAATGAGTCAAGATTTAGAGATGCTATACTCTTTAGGTCTTGATATAGCTAAAAGCATTTAAATAATCGTAAATTAAGGGGATACTCAATGAGTGACAACACTGTTCTAATCATTACAATATCACTTATTATCGTCTTTTCTCCTTTTCTTGCTAGATTTTTACGTTTACCGACAACCCCTATTGAGATTATTTTAGGCTCACTGCTTGGATATGTAGGTTTCTTACATGATGAACATCTTTTTGATTTGGTTGCCGAATTTGGATTTTTATATCTTATGTTTATTGCGGGAACAGAGATTAATTTAAAAAATGTTCTCAAAACACCTGTAAGCATTATGAAAAAAGCCATTGTTTATCTTATACTGCTCTATATTTTTTCCATCACTTTTTCTATACAGTTTAATTTAGGAAAAATATTCATCGTTTTATTACCACTTATTTCAGTTGGATTAGTTGCTTCACTCGCTAAAGAGTATGGAAAAAACCCTTGGCTTACACTCTCAATGACGGTCGGAGGTATAGGTGAAGTTGCTAGTATCGTGATACTTACCATCACTTCAGCTGCACTCAAATCAGGCTTTGGATTAGGGCTTTTTCAAACCATTATGGCACTTTTGGCATTTTTACTTTTTATGTTTATTCTCTTTCGTTCTATGCAACTTACATTTTGGTGGTTTCCAAAAGTTGCCATTGCCTTGATGCCACATAATGACAATAAAGAACAAGACATTCGTCTCTCAATGGGTATATTCTTTTTACTTGTTGGTGCCATGCTTTTTTTACATCTTGAGCTTGCTTTTGGTGCATTTTTAGCAGGTATTTTTATCCCGACTTTTTTTGAACATAAACATGAACTACCTGAAAAACTTGCCTCTTTCGGTTTTGGTTTTTTAATCCCCATCTTTTTTATTCATATAGGGAGTTCTTTTCATCTTAATGCCCTTTTAATCAATGGACTTATTAAAGAGGCTATAACTATCACTGTTGTTATGGTTTTTATGCGTTTGTTTGCTTCTATGGTTTTTATCAAAGAACTTGGTCTTATTGATACAATTTTATTCGGACTTTCGCATTCTATGCCATTAACGCTTCTTATCGCAATGGCAACACTCGCCTATAGTGCCAATTCAATAGACAAGCTCCATTACTATGCCTTTATTCTTGCGGCTCTATTTCAGGTAATAAGTGTTATGATTATCATAAAATTAATTAATATTTACAAATTAAAAAAAGAGCAAAGGAGTCTATCATGAGCCGTTCTGTTTTACTACAACTCTCACGTGATTCCATCCAAGAAGTACTTCAAGCAGAAAATTCCATCGACAAAAAAGCATTAATAATAAAATATCCTCTCCTGAGTCAATCTGTAAAAACGACGATAAATCTTTATATTAATAATAAATTACGCGGCTCTTTTAAAAGTAATGCGTCACGCCCTTTGGTTGATGCTATAATTATAGGTGCAAAAAAAGCAGCCTTTGAAGACCCTCAGTTTACACCTCTTTCAACTTCGGAGTATCTTTCTTGTGAGATTGAACTCATACTTGACACCCCTGAAGGTGTTATAAGCCAAAAAGATTCACCACTCCTTCGTGACTAATCTACACAATTTGTACATCCACCTTTTATATAACAAGCAATTTCATACCCTTGATTAAGCCCGAGTGCTATGCTTCCACCACTCTCTTGTGTAATATCTCCAGCAACAAAAAGTCCTTTGATATTTGTTTCATAATGCTCATCATATTTTGGTTTACCATTTTCTTCTTTTATCCCTGAACTTGCCAAGAATGCACTTGGAGTAGTTCCCCCAATAGCATAAATGACTCTGTCAAATGTCTCAGGTTCTATTTCACTAAAAAGCACCTTAACTCTACCATTATCATCTTCAAGTCCATCAATATTTACACCTAAAATAGGTCGTACCTCATTATGAGCAATAGCATTAGCAATATTCCTCTGGTTTAAAGGGTTTGCACGGCGAAAGGTTTCTCTTCTGTAACAAATTGAAACATCATTTTTTCCGACTAAATCTACAGCATATTCGACAGCACTGTCTCCTCCACCAACAATCAAAACTTTTTCTCCGTCTTGACACTCATCCAAGGTATAATTTACTTTTTTTCTTATACTAGAAGGAATTTTATAGCTCGGCTTGTTCGGTTTACCCATCCGCCCTATTGTAACAACTACTCGCATGGCTTTAAGCATAGAGCCACCCATATGAACTACAAAATACTCATCTTCTTTTTCTATAGAAGTGACCTCAACCTGTGTTCGTAACTCAATATTATGATTTTCTATCAATTCATCAAAAAGGTCAAGTGTAGATTCTTTCGTTCCGTCAACAAAAACAATACGACCGTTTAGCTCAACTTTTTGACCTTTCCATTCAAGATCAACACGCTTGTTGTCTTTATAGTACTTACGTATCGTGGAATTATGATTAACATCCTTTTCCAAAACTACTATGCCATGTATGCCTTGAAAATAGCCCTCTACAGCAGCAGCAAGTCCTGCTGGACCTGCTCCTACAATAGCTAATTTATAAACTTTTTCCATAAAAATCACCTCTATAATATTTGTAGATAGTTTATCATATTTAAGCTAATTTATCGGCAAAGTTCTACTGATGTCTTTCAATCAAAGCTTCAATGATATTTTTTGTCCTTATTTTACCATGCATATTTTAACATGACTTGTAAAGCATTAGAGTGAACATTTGAATTAAAATTTTCTGTTGCTGGCTTTTCATGATATATTATCCATTCAAAACCTATATAAGCTTTCTGAGTCTTTGATCTAGAATAAAAATTATATAAAAATTGATTTTGTGTTGTAAAATCTAATTCCGTCCAATCAAAATATCCTGTAAAATAAAAATCACTTTTAAAAATTTGTGTACCATAAGCACCTGTCAATTGAATAGTGTTTTTTCCTACATTCTGTTGTTTTGAATAAAAATTCAATAAAAAGTTATCAAATCCATACACTTTCAAATCTGTACCCAGTCCATATAAATAAGC
>JALUBM010000147.1 GCA_027044845.1 Sulfurimonas sp. | reverse complement strand
CAATGCAAAAGAAATTAAAAAAATTAAAGAAGATTTTGCACAAAAAATTGATTTTAGAATACAAAATTATCAAAAAAATGTGCAATCTTTAAAACAGCAGTTTCCTCAAACGATACAAAGTGTTGTAAATATTGTGCAAAATCAACTTTTAAATCTACAAAAAATGTTAGAATCTAATAATCCAAAATATAAAAATAAAAAAGGTTTTGCACAGATAGTTAAAGATTCACAGGTTGTGGTTCTCTCTTCACTTAAAGTTGATGATGTATTTGAAGCTCAAAGTGATGAGTATATTATCAGTGCAAAAGTTTTAAAAAAGGAAAATATTAAATGAATTATCCACAATTTTTTGACACAATTCCAAGTGTAAAGGTAAAAGATCCTCTATCACAGCTTTTAGGAGTATTTAAAAATGGAGAGTATGAAATAACTTACTTAGAAATTGTAAAAGCGGCAGGACATTCATGCCCAACGGTTGCAGGTGCGTATATTATGGCAAGTGAGGCTATAAAAGTCCTATATCCGAATGAGAGAGTTGTAAGAGGTGATATAAAAGTAGAGTTTGCAGAGTCTTTAGACGAGGGGGTTGCTGGTGTTATTGGCAATGTTATTTCACATATTACAGGTGCAACGTACAAAAGTGGCTTTAAAGGGCTTAATGGACAGTTCTCTCGTCATTCTTTAATGTTTTTTGATGCCGATATAAATTCATCTGCAAGATTTACAAGAATTGATACAAGTAAAAGCATAGATATAAATTATAATCATTCGGCTGTATCTGCTTCACCAAAGATGATGCCCCTTATGCAAAAAATGACAGCTGGTATTGCTACACCAGAGGAAGTAGAAGAGTTTGGTCAATTATGGCAAGAGAGAGTAAAAAGAATTTTTGAAAATTTAGAAGATGTTGTAGAAGTTAGTGAGCTGTAAAAGCTCACTAACTTATTTTAGAACTAAATTGGGAAAATAGGTGTTAAGAATTACTACAGTAGATGCAGTGAACTTTTTCATAATTTTGTCCAATTTGTCCTCTTGATTCCATACAGGATGTGTAACACCACTAAGTGTAATTAATTCATTTTTTGCATCATATGCAACACCTAGTTGGTCAACAAGACCAATTTTCTTTGCTTGTAGGGCTGTAAAAATATGAGCATTTGCATAGGTGTCTCGTTTTTTAAGGTCTAGTTTTCTTGCATCGGCAACATCTTTGGTAAACATGTCATAAGTGCCTTTGATGACTTTATCAAGTTCCGCAATTTCATATTTTTTCCATGGTCTGTCAGGCGTGCCGATTTGTTTGTAAAGCCCAGCTTTTACTACTTGAGATTTTATACCGATTTTGTTCATTAAACCACTTAAGTCTGCACCTTCCATAATAACACCAATACTACCTATCATGCTACCAGGATTGGCAATGATTTTATCAGCCCAGATACTTGCATAATAACTTCCACTTGCCATTGTCCCTTTTGCATAAGCTATGACGGGTTTTTTTGCTTTAAGTCTTTTTATTGCATAAGAAATTTCTACAGAAGGTGAAACAGCACCTCCAGGAGAATTTACAACAAATAACACTCCTTTGACTGCATTGTTGTTTGCTGCCTTATTTATTTCTTCTACAATTTCAGTAGCATCCATAATTGGACCGCTAAGATTGATTTGTTCTAAATTATATTTTGTAAACTCTTTTTCACTGGTTGGTGCGAAGAGCAAGATTAAAATCAGTACAAAAAGCATGGCTTTAAAATGATTTTGTATATAGTTCATTGTCACAGTGATGGGTGAAAACATTTTTTTTAAAAAGTCCATTTACTCATTTCCTTTTTCAAGTTTTCCATTAATAAAAACTTTTGAGATATTATAGCGATGAAGTATTAAATGAATGGTTAACTCCTTATTAGGTTCAGCATCTAAGTCAAGTACAAGCATATCGGCATTTTTTCCCTCTTTTATTTCTCCTGTATTGAGTCCAAGTGCTTCGGCTGCATGGATGGTTACACCTTTGATAAGTTCTTGTGCAAATTGGAGTAAAGGTGCATCGCTATGCATGAACAGTGATATTTTCATCTCTTCAAACAAATCAAGTTTATAATTTGAACTGAGTCCGTCAGTAGCAACAATCCATCGAATATTTTTTTCATTTAACCGCTTGATGTTGAGTGCAGGATTGCCTAAAAGTCTATTTGAAATAGGGCAGTGAATAATGGTGTGTTTTTGCCGTGCAATTTGGTCTAACTCTTCGTCATTTGTTTTGACGGCATGGGTTAAAAGTGTTTCATATCCGTTAAAATAACCTAAAAACTCTTTGGCATCACTAATACTTTTGTCTTGTTTTAAAAAGGTAGAAAAAAAATCTTTAAAGTCACCGCTGCTTGAATCAAGCCAATTACGTTCTGCTTCACTTTCCATAAAGTGTGCAGTCAGTTTTAATTTTTCATTTTTTACGATTTGGAGTGCTTTTTGTATTAAAATTGGATGTACTGAATATGGTGAATGAATTGCAACCGCGGGGTAAAACCCTTTTCTTCTTATAGCTTTGGAAGCATCAAGTCGTGATAAAAAATCACTAAAGAGTGCATCTGCCATACTGGCTTGTGAACCGATAAGTTCATTGAAAAAAATTACATTTTGTTTTGCATTCTCACAGGCTTTTAAATCCATGCCATGTGAACTAATTGCCCCAAATGTAGTAATACCGTTTACAAGCATAGCATCGATTGCATTACTCATACATGTAAGGTTACACTCACTGAGGAGTTCTTCTCTACCCTCTATAACACTGTAAAGCCAGGTTAGAAAATCACCATAACTGAGTTGATTTTTATTTGCGGAGAACTCTATGTGTACATGTGCATTGATAAGCCCAGGCATCAATAAAGAATTTTTTTGCAGTTTTATTATTTTTGCCTGAGGAAATTCTTTTTTTAAAGTATCTAAAGATGCTATTTTTTGGATGGTTTTATCAAATGCAATAGCATGGCTTTTTAGAAGTGTATCGGGTGTAAGTATATAATCTGGAGATATAATTTTCATGTATCAATCTTTTTTGAAATTTTAGAACTGATTATACACTTTTTCTAAAAACAAATAGTAGTATTTTTATGCAATGCAACTTTTTTTTAATCTTAGTTTAGATAAAATAGCTCTTTAAAAGATAAAATTATGATAATTAAAGGGTAAAAATGAAAATAGTAGTTATTCAAGGTCCAAATTTAAATATGCTTGGTATTCGTGAACAAAATATTTACGGTCCAATGAAATTAGAACAAATTCACGCGCAAATGAAAGAGGTGGCAACACAAAATGGTGCTGAAATAGAGTTTTTTCAAAGTAATCTCGAGGGTGAAATTGTAGATAAAATTCAAGAGTGCTATGGTGAGGCACATGGACTTATCATTAATGCAGCTGCATATACACATACATCGATTGCAATCCGTGATGCTATTTCCGCAGTAAGTCTTCCTGCTATAGAAGTACATATTAGTAATATTCATAGACGTGAAGAGTTCAGACAAAAAAATATGATTGCACCTGTGTGTACATCATCTGTTGTAGGTTTTGGACCATTTGGTTATCATTTGGCAATGATGGGTATGTTCCAAATTATGAATGAAATTAAAGCAGCTCAAGAAGCACAATCTCAGCAACAGCAAGCATAAATATTACATGTACAGAAAACGTAAAATAAATGAAAAGTTAGATTCTTTTTACAGCTTGCGTTTTCCTTACACGCTTGAACGTAAAAGCAAACATAGATATGAAGCAGTTGTTGGATTAGGTGGTAATGTCGGAGATGTTCGTCGTAGATTTGAACATCTTTTTGTTGTCTTACAAAAGGACAAACAAGTATCATTAATAAAAACATCATTGATTTTAAAAAATCCTCCTTTCGGTTATAAAGACCAAGCTGATTTTTTTAACTCAATACTGGTTTTAAAAACTTCTATGCAACCAAAAGTTTTTTTGCGATATTTACAGAGATTAGAGAAAAAATTTGGCAGACGCAGAAGTTTTGCAAATGCACCAAGGACATTAGATTTGGATATTATATTTTTTGATAATCGTAAAATAAATACAAAAGATTTAATTATACCGCACCCATTTTATAGTCAAAGAGAGAGTGTAATGATTCCATTAGCTGGTGTAAACGCATGAAAATATTAACATTTACAGGGCATACGCCCTCAGAAGCTTTGAAAAAAGCAAAAATTGAAATCGGTGATGAGGGAATGCTGATTGAAACTAAAGAGATCCAAAAAAAAGCTTTAGGGAGAGAAGCACTTTATGAAATAGTTATTGGTGTAGAAAAAGATATGATTCCTTCAAAATATAAAAAAACTAAGAAACCACTTTCAAAACAACAGCCTTTAAAAGAAGAGAGTCAAGAAATTTTATTTGATATTTCTAATGCAGCTAAGCAAATATCTAAAATTTCGGATGTAACAGACCCTTTAGAAAATTTATATAAACCCTCATCCAAACAAAATATTACGGCATCGGTTGAACCCAAAGAACTTAAAGAGATAAAATCTGAGATAAATAAATTAACAGATAAAGTGAAAATTATTCAAAATATGTTTTGGGATGAGAAATCACCAGACCTCTCAAGTCAAATTCCTCCAGAATTCTCCGAGATATATCGTCTTGCATCACAAAGTGGAATGAATAAAGAACACTTAGATACCCTGATGCAAGTGACGTTAGAGCATATGCCACTAAAAATGCGAGAAAGTTCATCAACGGTAAAGCGTTATTTTCAAACAATATTGCGTAAAATGGTACCAATACGAAGAGAAGCTATTCCTAGTGTTGGAACAAAAAAAGTTATTATGCTTGTGGGACCGACGGGTGTTGGAAAGACAACATCTATTGCAAAGCTTGCCGCAAGATACTCATTTTTGATGGACAAAAAATATAAAGTCGGACTCGTTGTTCTTGATACTTACCGTATAGGTGCGGTTGAGCAGTTAATGCAGTATGCAAGAATGATGAAGCTAGGAATTGAAACAGTTGTGGATCCACCTGAATTTTCAAATGCTTTAGAATCGTTGAAATATTGTGATTATATATTGATTGATACAATGGGTTCAAGTCCTTATGATAAAGTTAAAATTGAAAAAATATATGAATGTTTAGATGCAAATAATACTGGATATAACGTAGATGTAGTACTTGTTATGCCTAGTTCTATAAAATATGAAGATTTAAAAGTGACCTATGATAATTTTACTACACTTGGTGTGGATACATTAATATTTACTAAATTAGATGAGACGATGGGCTTTGGAAATATTTTTTCTTTAGCCTATGAGACAAAAAAACCGATAAGCTATTTTTCTGTAGGGCAGGAAGTACCAGAAGATTTAGTATGTGCAAGCAGTGATTTTCTAATAGAATGTCTACTTAACGGATTTAACAGGAGTAAAACATGATAGGTAATCAGGCAAAAAAGCTTGAAAAACTTGTTGCTTCAAGCTCACAGAAAAAATCGAAAAAAACACGTTTTATTGCCATTACCAGTGGAAAAGGTGGTGTTGGTAAAAGTACAATTAGCTCAAATCTTGCCTATACCCTATCGCAGCATGGCTTAAATGTAGGTATATTTGATGCCGATATTGGATTGGCAAATTTAGATGTTATGTTTAATGTCAAAATTAAAAAAAATATTTTACATGTACTTAAAGGTGAAGCAACAGTTTCTGATATTTTAATTCCTATTACACGTAATCTTATCCTTATTCCAGGTGAAAGTGGTGATGAAATATTAAAATATTCAGATATGGTACTATTTGAAAGATTTATGCAAGAAGCACAGGTATTGGATAAACTTGATGTGATGATTATAGATACAGGGGCGGGGATAGGAGAGCATATTCAAATGTTTTTAAATGCAGCAGACGATGTTATAGTTGTTACTGTACCAGATCCAGCAGCCATTACGGATGCTTATGCAACAATTAAAACTATAGCAACCCTTAGAAATGATGTATGTATGATAATGAATCAGGTCAAAAATGAAAAAGAAGCAGTCGGTGTTTTTGAAAAAATTAAAAAAGTTGCTCATGTAAATATAGGCTCAGCATTAGATTTACAACTTATCGGGAAGATAAATGCAGATATTAAAGTTTCTTCCTCGGTAAAACAGCGTGCTCTTTTTACAACTCTTTATCCTGCGTCTCAACCGAGTAAAGATATAAATGCTATTGCAGGTAAAATTGCACAGAAGCTGGAACGAAATGTGCTAGTTACATCCAATGAAAGTGGTTTATCAGGTCTGTTTAAACGATTAATGGATCATTTTTAAGTCTTATTTGGGGTATGTATGCTTGGTGAGAATTTTGTTTATTTTTTTACTGTTCAAGGGTTTTTTATAGGAATTGTTTTTGGTGTATTAAAATCTTTCGATGCAGAAGGTCTTTTAGTATATACATTTCTTATTAC
>JALUBM010000146.1 GCA_027044845.1 Sulfurimonas sp. | reverse complement strand
AAAAATAATAATACAATATGAATATTTGCTTCAATTAGACATGTCTAACTTTTTTATAATATTTGCTATTTGTTTTTTTATTTCTGTGATAGATTTTTCATCAATATCGGCATAATCAACTTCAAAAATAATTTTATCGTCACTTCTATGAGAAACAACATAATTTTTTTCATTTATTTTTTTCTTTTTTTTGTTAAACATTTCTTTGTATTCGAAATCAACTTCTTTTCGAGATGGATTTTCTTTTTTTATCCAATTATAGAACTCAAAAGCATCTTTGTCGTTCGGAATTTTTCTAATAGTATCAATAATTTTAAGGTCTTTGATTGTGTTGTTCTTTTTAATATCATTAAGAATTTTATCTGATAATTTTAAGATTGATAGTGTTTTTGAAACATCTGGGAATGCTTTACCAATTGAATCGGCTAATTCTCTTTGAGTTGTAAAAATACCTTCGTTCAATAAACTTTTATATTGCATTGCAAGCTCAATAATATTTAATTCTTCCCTTTGTAAATTTTCAATAATAGCCATAGATGCAAGCTTTTGATTATCAATAAAATCAACAATAATAGCATCTATTTTATCTCTGCCAAGAAGCTTGTGAGCTTCTAGTCTTCTGTGTCCTGCAATTAATGTGTATTCTCCGTTTTTCATAAAAACAGGGATGGGCTGGAGAAGACCATCACGCTCAATAGTTTTTGCAAGCTCATGTAGCTTTTTTTGGTCTATTGAAATTCGAGGCTGAAAACGGCTCTGCAAGATATTATCTACAGATATTTTTACAACACTATTATTTTCTTGAGGCAAAACAACGCCCTGCCCTTGCTTAGCTTTGTTTTCGCTGTCAGTTTTTCTTCTTTTTGCTTTTTCTAATATTGCGCTACTCATTATATTTTCCTTATATTTTTAACATAACTCTAAAAAGCTATCAGCTTCATTTATTAAACGGTTTGCACGATTTCTAAAACTTTTGTACATAATACCTTTGCTTGTGAACAAATCAACTACACTTATTTTTTGTTTTTCCATTGTTCTTACAACTTTTGAATTTTCGAGATAAGTATAATGACACTCGAAGTCTTTACCTCTTTCACTCTTTTTCTGTATTTTTTCAACACCATTCTTAAATTCAGAAAGAGCCTCTTCTGCATCTTTTTGACTTTCTGCTCGGTTATAAATAAAAAATACTCTATGTTTTTTCTTATTTATGACATCGAGGTTAAAAAGAACATCAACAGTGCCCAAAGAAGCTTCGATAGCTCTTCCGTCATAGAACACAACAATAAAATCGTCACAATAAGGAGCAACATCTAAAAATTCCTCAGAAGCATCACTTGGGGTATCGACAAAAACAGTATCATAATCCTCTTTAACAATATTAAGAACCTCAGAAGCTTTTATGTCACATCCGTCATCTTTACTATTTTCCATATCTTCTTTATATATTTCAGAGAAGTCAATAGTTGTTGCGCTATTTGCATGGCTCTCTTTTGCTGTAATATCAATATTAAATATAGCACTGTTCGGGACAGAGTAGCTTAATATATTAGATATTGTGCTCTTGCCAACACCACCTTTAAGACCGCAAACCATAAGAATATGCTTCTTTTTTGTGTCACATTTTGTAGTTGTGTTAAGAGATGCCATATAGTCCTTTATAGCATCATCATATAGATTTACCTTATTCTGCTCCCAATATCTGATTGTTCCTTCGGAAACACCACAATACTCAGCAAGATTTGTGTTTGTAACATTCGTCTTTTTCATCAATTATCCTTTTTAACTTTTGCGATTTTACAGAATTGTAACATATTTTTACGATAATAGCAAGGAAAAAGAATTTTTATTAGGCATGTCTAACAAATAAAGATTCAAAGGAATAAGATTAGGCATGTCTAATTTAATTTGACAAAACATAGTTTTTGTGATATAATTCAATCAAAAAAGGATGATAATGAATAAAGTTTTTTTGTTTGTATATGGCAGTTTAAAAAAAGGTTTCATTAATGAACATGTGTTAAAAAAGTGTTCGCTCATCATCGATTCATGCAAAACAGACGGAGAATATGAAATGTATCCATGTATGAATTACCTCTATCCTTATTTATATGATACAAATAGAGAAATTGGGATGAGAATCGAGGGTGAGTTGTATGAAGTGGAAGAAAATATCCTCAAAGGAGAGCTTGACATATTTGAAGGAACTAATGATGGGCTTTATGAAAGAAAAACAATAAAGGTGATTTTGCCAAATGGAGAAAAAATCAATGCAGAAGCATATATCACAATGCCAACAAATGCGAATATTGCAGATACAGAGATGGAACACCCTCTCAGAGAATGGGAGCAAAAGCACAACAAATGTGGGATAATCTGTTATAATTATATTGAAAAGCTAAAAGAAGAAGGATGATATGAAAATGGAAGATTTAGAAAAAAAAGCAAAAAAGTATGAGATATCGCTCAATAAGTTCTACGTTGAAACAGGAATTCCGACAAAGATGCAGACACAGTTCAAAAAAGAAAACTTTGTTCCATCGGCAATAATATTAATGTTCAACGAGTATATAAAATCATTAAAAATAGACGAAACAGAAAAAATTGCATTTTTCAAAAAAGCAAAAAAGGCAGGACTAGAGATAAAAAATGGTTTTGTTGAATTATCTGTTTTTAAAAAAAATAATACAGAGCTCGAAATCAATGAAAAAGAATCTTGCTTCGTAAAATTTGTGTTCTAATAAAGGCTGAGTATGAAAATAACGAAACTGAAAGACAGATTGCACATAAGTAACGAAGTAAACAAGGAATTAATTGAAATAATAAAGTCAGATATAAAAAACCCATTTTCATTACAGATTATTAATTCTGATTACAAGATTGGAATTGAATGTGAATTTTATATACCAAACAAAGGAACAACAGCAAATGAAAAGATGGACAACATGGGGGAACAGACCGACCGATTACTGCACCAACTATCATTTTTCAACAAAGAAATAGTTGTTTTAAATGATAGTTTTGAGGATGATAAAATTTTAGACTTCGCATATCTCGAAAAAGACACCAGCCTAGAAAGTAAATTAGGGGAGGGGTTTGAATTTGTCTCTCCAAAAATGGACATTAGAGATGTTCCTTTTTACTTCCAATCTGTTTCAGACATAATCAATGACATAGGATACTCAAACGACTCTTGTGGTGTCCATTTTCACATATCAAGCGATAAGCTTAAAAATATAGACATGGCTAAGCTTATGACATTCTTACATGCAGAAAACAACTTATTTGAAGAATATATGGAAAGAAACGACTATGTAAAATCACTAGAAAAAGTTTTTCTGAACATGAAAGTAGAGAATTTTAATAAAGACGTAAGAGAGCAGACAAAAAATTACGATATTGTATTTTTAGCAAATAATCATATAGAGTTAAGAATATTTGGCGGTGCGAACGTGTATAAAGATGCTGAAAATATTTTAAACAAACTAAATACTTTTATCGAATTGCACAGAATAGCATGTATGCCAAATGCAGAACAAGAGCTTTATGGAAAACTCGTAAAAGAAAACTTGAGCAATGGACATCATACAATGGAAAAAGCAAATCTAAATGACTTGATGACATTAGCTGGTGAACTAAAAGAGAAATTTGGATATTCGCTTGAGTCTGCTTTTGACGATGCTTTTAACAACTATGAAGAAGTAACAATTGTTCCAGAGGAGCATTATTACAATGCACCAACAGAGCAGGCGATAAGTTAGGGTAGGGTAAAACAAAATTAGACATGTCTAATAAAAATTAAAGGAGAACTGTTATTGTTAGAACATTTATTAAATAATACGGCAGACAAAAAAGAAGTTGCGCACAAAAAAAAGCGAGAAAATAACCTAGAAAAATTACATTCCAAAAAAACCACAATATCACCGCTTGAAACGCTCAATGAAGAACAATTGGAGTCTGCAACAACAAACAGTGAAAACAATTTAGTTATAGCATCGGCAGGAACAGGAAAAACATCAACCATTATTGGAAGAGTATATTTTTTAATAAAAGAGAAAAATATTAAGCCTAAAAATATAATTCTCCTTACATTCACGAATAAAGCTGGTAAAGAAATGCTCGAAAGACTGTTGAAATATTTTAACAAAGAAGATGTTGAAAAGATTTTTGCAGGAACATTCCACGCATTCGGAAAAAGACTGATGGATAAACATATAAAAGGAAAATACAAATTGATGCAAGATTTAGATATTACAAATCTTGCAACCACAATATATGATAATTTAATTAGTAACTATGGTGTTGAACCAGAAAAGTGTATAGCCCCGTCAACTTTAATGAGTTTATACTCTTTATATAGAAATATAACAGGAAATAAAAAGAAAAACAAATTTTATGATTATTTAATTACTGAGAAAAGCATGGAATCACAATATGCAAACTTTTATGCGGATGTAGTGGGGAAATACATAGAAGATAAAAAAAAATATGGTCTTATTGATTTTACAGATTACATTGATTATATAAAAAGCTATTACAAAGAAAACAAAAACGAAATACAAGAAATTATAGTCGATGAATATCAAGACACAAACAAAATCCAGAACGATGCCCTAAAAAGCATGAAAAACGCAAGTGGCGCTTCTTTATTTTGTGTGGGTGATTTTGACCAAAGTATATATGCGTTTAATGGTAGCAGTGTTGGCGTTATGCAAGAGTTTGTGGAAAATTACAGAAATTCAAAAGTTCTCTTCTTGAAAAAAAACTATCGTTCATCAAAGTCCATACTTAATATAGCTGAAAAAGTAATACAGAATAATGAAAGAATATTCAACAAAGAGCTAATACCAATGGTGAATAAGGATTGGGGGAAACCAAAGGCGTATGGGTTTCAAACAATCGATGAAGAAGAAAATTTTATTGTCGAAACAATACAAAAAACAAACTATGATATTAACGATATCGCGATACTCTTTCGTTCAAATTCATCGGGAGATAGTATTGAATTGGCTCTTCTTGCGAATGATATAGCAGTAGACAGATTAGACAAGTCTAATTTCATGCAAAGTCCTCAAGCTAAATTTTTTATGTCTTTTGTAAAACTAAAACAGCATTCAAATATCGTTGAAGCCTATAATAGCTTGTATGGAGCAACATACCATAAAAACGTAAAAATAATTTATGATACATACATAAAAGAAGGGAGAAATCAGTTTTATCAAGGTGTGGCAAGTAATGTATTAACAAATCTAATTAATAGCCTTGATAAAGAGGGGGAACTAAAAAGTTTTTTAGCATTGACAAGGCATTTAAAGTTAGCAAATACACCAAAAGAGTTTTTTGATAAAATAGAAAAAAGTAAGTTTTTTAACAACTACATAAAAAATATAGAAAGCCATAAATATCCTCAATTCTCAGATAAAGCTATATCTGCCTTGAAAACTATTTTTCATAGTTCAGATAGTTTCAAGGCACTCCTAATAAGAGAAAGAATATCAGAAAGTGAAGAAGGAAAATACGGGGTAAAGCTAATGACAGTTCATTCATCAAAAGGGCTTGAATTCAAAAAAGTATTTATAATTAACTTGTCAGCAAAAAGGTTTCCTAGTCAAAGATTGACGACAAGCATTGAAGAAGAAAGGCGGTTGATGTATGTTGCAATAACAAGAGCAAAAGAAAAACTATTGTTCACATACAGTTTTAAGAAAAAGGATACAAAACCGTCTCTTTTTATAAAAGAAACAGGGATACCTGTTTGTGGTGCAAAAGAAGAAAGAACAGTGTTGAGAATAAAACTATCAGATGTTGAAATGGATTAGATATTAAAAATATCAGTTTTATTTGAGATTCGCAAGGTTATATAATATAATAGATAAAAATAAAATTTCTGTAGAAGAAAAATTAAAATTTGAATGATAAACTGACCAAATTGGATAAAAAAGAAGCAAATACTCTGTAGGTTGTTAAAATTATAAAGGTTCCTGATAACCGAGAATCAAACAACAAATTTCGCAGAACAATAAATTTCTGAAACCGACCTAGATAAAGATGGAACACTACCATTCTAGGGTGACAAAATAAAAATAAGGTATATACTTAAATGAGAAAAGTAGATAAGATATTAATAGTGGCAACAAAAAAAGTGCAAGCAAAAACCAATTATATGAAAAAATACAGTTTTCTTATTGATGGCATAAACAAAAAGAAAAGCTTTGCGGAGATAGCAAAAGAAAATGGAATGTCAAGACAAACACTCCATGAAAAGTTTAAAGCACTATGTAAGGAGATTGTTGAAAAAGAGCCCAAAATAATAAAATTATATGAAAATTTTGACACATTTGAGGATATAAATAAAATAGTAAATGAATATTGGGTTGAAACAATATCGAAGCTTGCAAAATTAAAGAATAAAAATATTTATCTTGTGCCAAATAAAAAAGGTTTACTTGTTGATAAAAAGCTATCCTTTACATCCACGAAAATAAAAGGGCAATATATATAT
>JALUBM010000145.1 GCA_027044845.1 Sulfurimonas sp. | reverse complement strand
TAATTATAATTATTGCAATGCTTTTGTAATAATTTATGACAATTTAGCTATAATATATCTAATTAACAAATACATTTAATAGTAGTGACATATATGAAAAAGATATTTAGCAAATTAAACGAGTCTCAATCAGCAGCAGTAAAACAAACCGAAGGTCCAGTTTTAATTCTTGCAGGAGCGGGCAGTGGCAAGACTACAACAATAGTCTCTCGTTTAGCGTACCTCATAAAAGGGCTTGGCATACCCGCTTCAAATACGCTGACACTTACATTTACAAATAAAGCGGCAAAAGAGATGAAAGAACGTTCTTTTGCAATGATGGAAAATATTGCTTATCCTCCATTACTTTGCACCTTTCATAAATTTGGTCTGCTCTTCTTAAAGTTTAATATACATCTTTTAGGTAGAGCAAATAATTTTGTCGTGATAGATACCGATGATAAAAAAAGAATTATAAAAAAAATAAACTCCGAACTGCCGACACCTTTGATAGCAAGTGAAATTTCCAGATATAAAAACTCTTTGATGACTCCTGATGATGCATATAAACAGGCCGAACTTTTTAGTTATAAACAAATTGCTGAAGTTTTTGGTGAATATGAAAAATATTTATTGGAAAATAATTTAGTTGATTTTGATGATCTTATAGCACTTACTTATAAATTACTGGATGAAAACCTAGAATTGGCAAAGATAACATCGCAAAAGTATCAATATATTATGATTGATGAGTATCAAGACACAAATGAATTGCAGTTAAAATTGTTGCAAAAACTTTGTATGGCACATAATAATTTATGCGTGGTAGGAGATGATGATCAGAGTATTTACGGCTGGCGTGGTGCGAATATCCGTAATATTATGGAGTTTGATCAGGACTTTTCTGGTACGAATGTTTTTAAACTTGAAGAAAATTATCGTTCTCGGGCACCGATTTTAAAAGTTGCAAATGCTTTGATAGAGCACAATCGCTCTCGATTAGGAAAAAAATTGATACCGACTCGTGGCAGTGGTGATGATGTGACTACTCTTAACTCTAATGATGAAAATGAAGAAGCCAGAAAAGTAGCGATGAGTGTGCAAAAGCTGTTAGAAAGTGGCGTGAGTGCTAAAGAAATAGCTATTCTTTATAGGGTTAATGTCCTTTCTCGTTCTATAGAAGAGGGGCTAAATCGTTCAGGTATTAATTATAAACTTGTCGGTGGATTACGATTTTACGATCGTGCAGAAATTAAAGATTTAATATCTTATATACGAGTGATTACAAATCATCATGATGATTTTTCATTTAAGCGTATTGTTAATAAACCCAAACGTGGATTAGGAAAAGCAAGCCTTGATAAAATTGAACTTGCAGCACATGAAAAAGGCACGTCACTCTTTGAATATACCAAATCGGTAACACTAGAAGCATTAGAAGCACTTGTAAGAAAGAAAAATGCCACAACACTCAAAGAATTTATAAAAAATCTTGAAGATATCGCTAATGTCGCACAAGAATCTACGTATGAATTTATAGATATTTTAGAAGAGACTTTTCATCTTAAAGATATTTATAAAAATATGCAAGATGGTGAAGAAAGAATTTTAAATATGGATGAATTTTATGGTCTCTTTAGAGATTTTGTAAAAAAGACACCGCAAAGTTCTTTGGATGAGTTTTTAAATGAATTGACGCTGCAAAGTGAGCAGGATCAGGTTGAAGGAGAGAGTATTTATATGATGAGTATTCATGCCTCAAAAGGATTAGAATTTGAGCATGTGTTTGTGATAGGAATGGAAGAGGGATTTTTACCGCTTGTAGGTGATGGAAATGATTTAGAAGAAGAAAGACGACTTGGTTATGTTGCTTTTACTCGAGCAAAAGAGACCTTGACGCTTTGTTATGCTGGTAGTAGGTTTTACAAAGGACGCAGAAGTGATTTGGAAAAAAGCCGTTTTTTTAATGAAGCGGGTTTATGTAAAGGTTCTTTAAAATGTGAAAAAAATACAGCTTTTAAAAAAGGTGATTTGGTACGCCACAAAATCTTTGGAACGGGACGTATTCTTGGAGTGAGTAAGACAGGACGTGAATTTAAATTATATATCAATTTTGCAGGAATTAAGCGTGATATTCTTGCATCCTTTATAGAAAGATTATGAATCGTCTGTTTGTCGCTTATAAACCTTCTGGAATTGGTTCAAATAAATACCTTTATACTTTAAAAAAACGATATAATAATAAAAAAGCAGGTTTTGCTGGAACACTTGACCCTTTTGCAAAAGGAGTTTTACTTGTTGGTTTTGGTTCGTATACAAAGCTTTTTAGGTTTTTAAATAAAACACCAAAGAGATATAAAGCAACACTATGGTTGGGTGCAAAAAGTGATACACTTGACACTGAGATGATAGAAGAGGTGGCTATACTTGATGAGTTCTCACCTCAAGTGATTGAAAAAGCCGTAGGTTCACTACAGGGAGATTTGGAATATGAACCGCCGATTTTCAGTGCAAAACGTATTAATGGGCAGCGTGCTTATGATTTAGCACGTGCGGGAAAAGAAGTTGTACTCAATAAAATCCACTCAACGGTATATGATATAAAATTACTACATTATTCACATCCCTTTGTTACATTTGAAGCAACTGTTAGTGAAGGGACGTATATCAGGTCGCTGGGGAAGATGATTGCTCATAAAATAGGTGTAGCACATGGTAGTTTAAGCATGCTTGAAAGACTGAACGAGGGACAATTTACTTACGAAGGCGAAAAAGCTTTAAATATAAAAGAATCTCTAAATATTGCACAAAATTATTATTTGGGTGAGCGTGATAATGTCAAGTATGGAAGAGTCCTTACTTTAAAGGATTTAAAATTGCAGGAAGAGGGAACGTATTGGTTGGACAATGATGATGCAATTTCTATTATCACAATTAAAAATGGTAAAGTAAAATATGAATTAGGTAGGATAAAATGTTAGTACTTGCAAGAAAAACAGATGAATCAATTGTTATCGGCGAAAATATAGTTGTAAAAATTATTTCATTAGAAAATGGCGTTGTAAAACTTGGGATAGATGCACCAAAAGAAGTTTCTATTATACGAAATGAGTTAATAGAAGAGGTTAAAAAGAGTAATAAAGCGGCATCATTAGAAGAGGTTGATGAAAATGACATTGCTTCTTTAAATAAAATTCTGGGAAAATAAAAACCTTATGAAAAAGTATAAAGCATATGCGAAGGTAAATATTTTTTTAAAAATCACAGGCAAAAGAGATGGGTACCATGAAATAGTTTCAAGATTTATGAAAGTGAATGATTTGTATGATGAACTCTCTTTTGTATTAAAAGAGAATGTACAAGCCAAAGCGAATGAGTTTAAAATTATCGGTGATTTTGATTGTGAGACGAAACAAAATACAATATATAAAGCCTATGTAGCACTCAAAGAAGCTACCTCAAGTGATGCATTAGAAAAGCTTATGCAAAGTTATGCCGTCGCAGTTGAAAAGTGTATTCCTGCATTTGCCGGACTTGGTGGAGGGAGCAGTGATGCTGCAACATATTTGAAGATGTGTAATGAAGTGTTGCATTTAGGTCTGAGCTTAAATGAACTTGCGCAAATAGGCTTACATGTAGGTGCCGATGTACCGTTTTTTATTTATGGATACGAAAGTGCTAATGTGAGTGGAATAGGTGAAGTTGTTGAATTTTTTGAAGAAAAACCTTTGAAATTCGATATTTATACACCACAAATACAAATAAGTACACCTCAAGTTTATAAAGCATATAGAGAAAATTTTTATGCTCCAACAGATGATTTTGAAGCAGAAACCTTAAAGAAAAAGTCTGCATTGGATATTTTAAACGAGTTAGATGCCAAAGAAGCAAATGATTTGCTTTTACCTGCATTGCAAGAGTATGAAGATTTAGAACAATATTATAAAAAAGGATACTATTTCAGCGGAAGCGGAAGTAGTTTTTTTAAAGTGAAAGAGAAATAAAATGGGCGAAACAATAGCAAAAAATAAAAAAGCATATCATGATTATTTTATAGAAGAGAAGTTTGAAGCGGGGCTTGTCCTGACAGGAAGTGAAGTTAAAGGTATTCGTGCCCATAGAGTCAATTTAAAAGACAGTTTTATTCGTTTTGTCAAAGAAGAAGCAATTTTGTTTAATACACACATCGGCAGACTTGATACAACGCATCATTACTACGGACATGAAGAGAGAGGAGCAAGAAAACTGTTATTGCATAAAAAAGAGTTACAAAAAATGCAAAAAGCTGTGGCACGTGATGGTTATACCATAGTGCCGTTGCAACTCTACTTTAATAAAAGAAATATTGCGAAGTTACAGATTGCTATTGCAAAAGGAAAGCTTTTACATGATAAACGGAATGATTTAAAAGAAAAAGATCAAAAGCGAGATATTCAAAGGGCAATGAAGGATTATTAATGAAGTTTTTATTGATGTTTTGCCTGTTTGTTACTTCTGTTTTTGCTTTACACGTAACGGTTGTAGGTGATGAGGTGGGAAATGGAAAAACCACACTTATTAAACTGGCAAAAGAAAAAGGGATTGTTTTTAAAACAATAAAATTTGAAAAAAAAAATATAAAAATATTTTTAAATCCTTGGAATAAAAGTGAATATTATGCTTTGATTCCTATCTCTTATTATGATAGACCGAGTCAAAAAAGTGTACAAATCCTTTATATCCAAAACGGGAAAACAAGGTATAAAAATATTTTATTAAAAATAAAAGATGCAAAAAATAAAAAAGAGACTATCCATGTAAGCTCTGCAAAAGTGAATCCAAAACTGCCTAAAGTGAAAAAAAGAATTGCAAAAGAGTATAATGAGGCGATGAAAATTTATCATACAGTGACAAGTAAAAGTTATTTGCATTCAAAATTCATTTTACCTATGCAGAGTGAGATAACAAGTGCTTTTGGAACGGCTAGAATTTATAACGGTTCGCTTAAAGGGTATCATAGTGGTACCGACTTTCGTGCAAAAATGGGCACACCTATTATAGCGAGTAATGAGGGCAGGGTTGTCTTGGTGAAAAAAAGATTTTACTCAGGAGGAACGGTTATAATTGACCATGGCGAAGGCATTTATACCTGTTATTTTCATATGAGTAAATTTCATGTTAAAAAAAATCAGTTTGTTAAAAAAGGCGAACTTTTGGGGTTATCTGGAAAAAGCGGCAGGGTTACAGGTCCTCATTTGCATTTTTCAGCTAGAATTGACGGAGTACAGGTTGATCCACTTCAACTTACATCATTACTAAATAATAATTTAATTTCAAACAAACAAAGGAATGAATAATGACACTTTTTCAATTACTAATGCTTGGAGCATCTGCTTTTTTCGCGTATAAAATATATGAACATATCCAAACACTCAAAGACCCACATAAAAGTGGAAATTTAGGTGCAAAGGATGAACGTAGTGCAGAAGCATTTTCGCCTTTTGATGCGTCTTCTTTGGTTGAAAAAGCAGATGAAGCTATGCAAAAAGGAGATTTGCAAAAGGCACTTGCCATTTATAGTGAAGCAAATATAAAAGAACCGAAAAATTCGGAGACACTTTTTAAGATGGGCTACACACTCGCACAGCAAAACAGAGATGATGAAGCATTAGAATATTATAAAGAAGCACTTAAATTGGATGCGAATAATAGCTTTATTCATCAAGCTATGGCATCACTCTATAGAAAAATGGGAGAATATTCAAGTGCAAGAAATCATCTCAATAAGTCACTTGAAATTGATGCAAAAAACCCTATTACCTATTATAATTATGGAAATTTACTTGTTGATATGAAACATCTTGATGAGGCAAAAGCTATGTATGAAAAGGCTATAGAACTTAACCCTGATTTTGAAGAGGCAAAAGAAGAGTTAGAAAAAATCGGCAGTGGAGAGATAATATGAAGATACTTGAAATATATGAATATCTTAATAAACTTTCTCCCTTTGAAATTCAAGAATCATGGGACAATTCTGGTCTATTAATCGGAGATTTTCAAGATGATATTTCAAAAATCGCTTTGAGCATTGATGTGGATGAAAAACTGATAGATGCATTAGATGAAAATACACTTTTGATTACGCATCATCCTCTTATCTTTGGTGGACTTAAGCAGTTGGAATTTTCAAAATATCCAGCAAACCTGATTCAAAAAATGATTCAAAAAAATATTTCTAATATTGCGATGCATACAAATTTTGATAAAACACATTTAAATGAATATGTAGCAACAGAAGTTTTAGGATATAAAATTTGTAAAAAAGATGGTTTTGTCGTGTATTTGGAGGTTGATGAGGAGTTTGATATTTTTGCTAAAAAAGTTTCAAATATTTTTGGATTGAAATATACAAGAGCAGTAAAATGTGCAAAAAGAGTTGAAAAAGTAGCTCTTACAACTGGGTCTGGATGTTCACTAATGAAAAGTTTAGATGCTGATTGTTTTTTGACAGGTGATGTAAAATATCATGATGCGATGGAGGCAAAGAATATAAATTTGTCTTTGATTGATATAGGAC
>JALUBM010000144.1 GCA_027044845.1 Sulfurimonas sp. | reverse complement strand
CTAAATATATTTTAAAATTTTTTGTAGCAGAAAAATCTTCTTCTGTAAATTCTTCTAAAATACCTTTAAGTTGATTTTCAAATACATCAGTACATAATATCTGCATTATTTTATTCTCTTTTGAAGCCATTGATTACTCTCTTGCATACAAAGGGAAAATGCTTTGACTCCGCTTTTATCTTTGAAAAATCTTTCAAGAGCTTTTTGCATCTCTTTTTTAGCTTTTGTATTTTTATCTTGCTTCATATTATTCGTCGTCATTCTCTTTTGTTTTTTGATTAGCTTGATTTTCAGCTTCGCATCCTATCTTATCACACGTTGCCTTATCTATTGAAGAAATCTTTTTCTGGATAAGTTCAACTTTTTCATCATCATCAGCCATATCAAAATCTTCATCATTTGATATATATTTTTTCAACTGTGTCATTTGAAATGGATTTCCATGTTCATATACAATTTCGCCACCATGTTTACCCTGAAGAAAAGTAACTGCCATAATTGCAATTGTGAGTAAAATACCAAAACTCTGAATACCACTTTTCTTCATTTTGCATCCAATTATTTGAATAAGTGCAACAATTGCCATTGCAATGGCAAGGTATCGACCAAGATTTCTATGCTCTAATAACTCAGCTTTACCCGCAGCATCAAGATAGTTATAAATTTCAGGACCAGCAATTTTTTCTCCTGTGTACCAAACACCTATCATTGCAATTGCCGCAAGAAGGGCAGTCCGTGCAGAAATTTTAGACATCAACTCTGTTTTATTAATTATATAGACAATCCCAAAAATGGAAGCTACAATTGGAAGGACTATAGCAAAGTGTACAGTCGCTGGATGGAGTATCATAAATAAATCCTTTTATAGTAAAGTGATAAAAATTATATAACAACATTCAAAATAATATTTTAGTTAAGTATAATAATTTATAATTTTAAGATATTTTTTATTTATCTTTTTTATCTATTGCACCTTTGGCAGATTTTATTGCATTTTCAAGTGCTACCTTCGCAACGCCCCATGCTTGAATACCCATTCTTTTAGCTTCTTGAGCTTTTGGAGAGTGCAGAGCAAAATCTGCTTTTTTAACAGCAATTTTAGCAAGATTTGAGAATTTTTCTTTGATAACATCTGCTGTCTCTTTAGAAATTAGGACTAACTCTTCCAAATCATAACGCATCTCTTGATTGAGTTGTATCAGAATCTTTCGTATTGGTTGAGAAGTTTGAGAAGCCTGTGTTACGATAATCTGAGAAAATAGCGTATCTGTTTGATTTAAATCTTCTATAATAGTATCATAATCTTCTATGAGTATATGTTTTGCTTCAACAGGCATAAAGACAAGTCTTTGTTTGAATCTATTAATAGATTTGATTAAACCACTACGCATACCTTTGAGTGTAGATGAAAGGATTTCTTCTGCTCTTGTTGGCGTTGCTTCGGCAATTTCGATTGTTGTTGCAAGTATGGTAGAGAGAATTTTTCTAACGCGGATGGTGTTAAGAGAACCTTCCTTAATAGATTCATAGCTAATTTCTTTAATAACTTCATTTATGGAGTTATTCATATCTCCATCTGTGTCTTTTTCCAAAGCAGTGATAATGGCAGATTCTACCATTTCACTGAGCATATCATATAAGTCTATTGACTGGAGTTTGATTTGGTGTAGCATGTAAATGGCTTTTTCATCTTGTAAATGTTCTTCGACTGCATTAAAAACTTTATACTTTGTAACTTGAAGCTTGTCAGATTTTTTTTGCAGAGTCCTTTCTATCGCTTCCTTTTGTTCCAAAAGTCGTTCAACATCTTCTTTTAAAGTATGTGTTTCTTCTTCAATAAGTACATCTGTCAATATCTTCATTTCATTTAATGACAATATTCCTGGTTTTACTTTTGCCTCGCCAAGGACATGCTTAACGCGTTTTTCTATGCTTTTAAACCTACGACTGTATGCATTTTTAAGTTTTTGTTGCCATGTTCGCTTTTTGTCCATAGTATGCTCCTAAAGTACCATTTTAATATCTTGATGTTGTTTGAGTGCATCATAGATGAATTTTCTGTCATCTTCATTATGAACTATTAAATCAAGGTTCATACTTACATATTTTCCTGTTTTGGAGCTGTTTGAATCTGTAAGTTTATGTTCTCTTTCACTAACGATATCTTTTACAGCATTTTGCAATGTTTTTTTCTCATTTGCAATAACCTTATAGCACCAGTTACACGGGTACTCTAACTCTAATTGTTTATCTTGAAGTTTATCGTTTAAAGTTTCCACTTTTCCCTCCTGCTTTTGATTCAAGTTGTACATTTCGTATAATCATGCCTTTATCAATCGCTTTTACCATATCATAAATCGTTAAAAGACCAATGCTGACTCCAGTAAGAGCTTCCATCTCAACTCCAGTTTGTCCAGTAAGTTTTGTGGTAACTGTCAGTTTAAATCCAGAAAGTTCAGGTAGTTCTTCTACATCACAATTTATACCACTAAGATTTAATGGATGGCACATCGGAATTAATTCACTTGTTTTTTTTGTTCCCATAATCGCAGCGATGACTGCAGTTTGTAACACAGGTCCTTTTTTTGTCTTTTCACTGACTATAGCACTGTAGGCATCTTGACTCATTTCAATTATACCGCTTGCTACAGCCACTCTTGTCGTATTGTTTTTATCACTTACGTCAACCATTTTAGGTCTTTGATTCTCATCAAGATGCGTTAGATTCATTGTTGTATTTCTCTTTTTATTAAATTGTTTTGCACTATTATAGCAAAGTGCTGTTAATAATGACGAAGAATTTCAAGGGCGTTTTTATAATCTTTTGGGTAATTCATATTTAAAAAAGGTTTTGTGTCAGGAAAATAAGCATAGGTGGTTCGCGTATTTTTTAAAAGCTGTCCAAGTTTATGATTATTTTCTTGCAGCATTTTTAAAAAGTCATTGTAGAGTTTTTTTGTATAGATACCACATAAAGGCTGAATACCCTCATCTGTTTTGGCAATAACTGCATCGGCATTGGCACTGTTCGCGAGGACAATCTTTTCTATCTCTTTTTGTGTAATAAAGGGAGTGTCAACACTTAAAGCAAAGAACTCTTTTACATGTAAGGTGTTAAATAACGTAACAAAACCGGCTGTAGGAGCAAAAACTGTATAGGATTTGTCATCTTCTATAAAATTTGCTTTAAATGAAAATTTGGATGCGTCTTTACAGGAGATGTAAACAGTAGAAAATATTTGTGAAAGTCTAACATATTGGTACTCTGTAAGAGTGGTAAAAGTAGCAAAGGGGAGAAGTGATTTATCTTTTCCCATTCTGCTACTTTTCCCACCTGCAAAGAGTACACAAGGAATATCAAGCATTTAGTTGAGTGTTAACTTTGCTTCGATACGTCTGTTAATCGCACGCCCTTCAGTAGTTGCATTGCTCGCAATAGGGTTAAGTTCACCCATACCTACTGCTGTTAATCTTGAAGTATTCACACCTTTTTGAATCAAGATTCTTCTCACTTCATTTGCTCTTTTCTGAGAAAGCTTTTTGTTATATGATTCACTGGCTCTACTATCTGTATATCCGACTATTTCTGCACTGTAATTCTTGTATCTTTTCAAAAAGTCAGCAAATTTAGTTATTTTATTTAAAAAAATATTTTGCACTTTATAAGAGTTGTTTTCAAAATTTATATGTAAATTAATAGCTAGAGGACATCCGTCTGCATTTACGGCAGCCCCTATGGGAGTATTTGGACACTTGTCTAAGCTGTTCTCTACGCCGTCATGATCATCATCAAGAGAAACTTTACAGCCATTTATATCTACAGTACTTCCAGAAGGAGTATTCGGACATTTATCAAGTGCATCATATATTCCATCACCGTCACTATCAACAGTAGGTTTTTCTATGATAACGACTTTTTCTTCAACAACATTAACGGCTTTAGACACTTTTTGAACTTTTTTGCCACCGAAAGAGTATGTTAGACCGACAAGACCGACAAGGTTGCTGTCCGCATTACCTGCATTGTTTGATACAATTTTTGCCATATATATAGCTTCAAGTTTTAACGCCAGATTCTTGGAAAAAGAAATTTTTAATCCAGCTCCAGCATCGGCGAACATACCAGTCTCATTATTTCTGTTTTCATTAGAGATGTTTTCAATACCGAGACCCATTTTTGTAAAAGGAACGATGCTATTTGTCTTCTCAAACGTGTAAACACCGTTAAAAGCACCACGGGTAATCTGTGTATCTCCACCCAACTTGTAATCTACACCACGTGAATGAAATACTGAAAATTCTGGGCTTATTTTTCTTCCAAGCGTATTAAATTGTGCTTCAATACCTCCCGTAAAATAACCGTCATCTTTGATGCCAAGATTACCTTCTGCAATATTGTAACCTATCATTGGAGAAACTTCATATTTGTAATCGCTTGCTTGAATTAATGTACTCGCCAATAACAACGAGAATAAAATTTTTGTTTTCATTAAACGTCCTTAGTTATAATAATGTATTGTATCTAAATTATCTTGGATCTGTAATATACCCTGTAATAGCTGATGCAGCAGCAACGGCAGAATTTGCCAAATAAACTTTAGATGAACGGCTTCCCATACGACCTACAAAGTTTCTATTTGTTGTAGAAATAGCGACTTCACTATCCCCAAGGATACCCATATAACCACCAAGACATGCACCACATGTAGGGTTACTTACAACACCTCCCGCATCTACAATGATGTCAATATAGCCTAGATGATTTGCTTGACGAAGTATTTGTTGTGTCCCTGGTGTTACGATGAGACGCACATCAGAATGTACCTTTTTGCCTTTTAAAATTTCGGCTGCCACTTTTAAATCTGCCAAACGTCCGTTTGTACAACTTCCTATAAATGCTTGATCAACTTTGATTTTATCGGATACCGCTTGATTTACCGAATGCCCGTTTGACGGTAAAAATGGGTAAGCAATAACAGGATCAAGATTGGCAACATCAATTTCCAAAATTTGTGCATACTCGGCATCTTCATCTGAATGATGTATATGAGGCTCACGTGCGAGATTTTTATCTGCCAAAAATTCTGCCGTAATGTCATCATAAGCAACAATTCCATTTTTTGCACCAGCTTCTATCGCCATATTGCACATAGAAAATCTGTCATCCATAGTTAAATATTTTACAGTAGAACCTGTAAATTCTAATGTTTTGTACAAAGCACCATCCACACCAATTAAACGAATGATTTCTAAGATAATGTCTTTTCCTGTTGTATATTTATCTGGTTTGCCTGAAAGCACAACTTTGATAGACTCAGGAATCTTAAACCAGTTTCCTCCACTTATCATAGCAAATGCAAGGTCAGTAGAACCCATACCTGTCGAAAATGCACCTAATGCACCATGCGTACATGTATGTGAATCTGCACCAATGATTACATCACCTGGGACAATAAGCCCTTTTTCTGGTAAAAGGGCATGCTCAATTCCCATGTCATGTTCATCAAAAAAGTTTTTAAGATTATGTTTTTTTGCAAAATCACGGGAGATTCTTGCTTGATTTGCAGATGCAATATCTTTTGCAGGAATGAAGTGATCTAAAACAATAGAAAAACCATCTGGATTTGCTAGTTTGTGAGCACCACTGTCTTCAAATGCTTTAATAGAAATAGGCGTAGTAATATCGTTACCAATGACCATGTCGATGTTACAACGGATAATCTCGCCCGCTTTTACGTCACGACCAACATGCTGTGAGAATATTTTTTCAGTTATAGTTTGACCCATGATGGTTAACCTCTTGTAATATAATTAATTTCGTAATTATAGCATAAGAGATTTAAAGTGAGTATTTAATAGCTTTTTTACTAAATTCACTTGAACAGAAGAACATCGCTATAAATATAGGATTAAATATAATTGTTTCATTTTCAAGTGTGTCAAAAACACTAAAACTAAAACCTTCCCCATCATTTTGATTTTGAGGTGTAATAACAAATTGTAGTGGAGCAAGTGTTCTTGCCATATTAATGATACTTTTCTTTTCTTTAGTATTTGTTTCATTTAAAATATTGAAGTTTTTTTCTTGTGCTTCTCTATGTGCTATAAGAATTTTTTGAATTAAGTCTATTTTATCTTTAAAAACAACCTTATTCCATTTTATTATAGTATTGTTAGAGGCTATTTGGCAGTTTTTTTGCATAAGAGGACTCGGTTTTTTTGTACGCATAGCCTCAATAAGTGCAAGTAAATAATTTACTCCACCTATACTTTGAGCTGCTTTGCTCATAAAAAGGTGGAGAGACTCTTTTGTTTCTTGGGTTTGATTGTTAAAATTGCACATTGATATTTTCCTTATAAAGTTGGGGATTATAACATTATTATGCAACTTTAGACTTAACTAACAATAATTACTATTTTTTTGCAGCTTCGATTGCAGCGTCGTATTGTGGTTCTTCAGTAATTTCTGGAACGATTTCTTTGTAAGTTACAATACCGTCTGCATCAACTACAAAGATTGCTCTACAAGTAACACCTGCAA
>JALUBM010000143.1 GCA_027044845.1 Sulfurimonas sp. | reverse complement strand
GTAATAAAATCTTTAAAAACATCAAATTATAAATCAGCAAGTTTTACAGTCGAAAAAAACAATATAAGAGAAGTTGTTGAAGGTTTAATACTCGGCGGTTATGAATTTAACAAATACAAAACGAAAAATGAAAAGTCAAAACTAAAAAACATCTACCTTATATATAATAATGTTGTAGCACTCAAAGAATCTTTTAAAGAAGCTATCATCATAGCAGATGCAACGTGTTACACACGTGACATCGTAAATATTACACCAGATGATTTAAATCCACCTTCTTTTGCAAAACTCGCTAAAAAGCTTGCACGTGACAACTCTTTAGAGTGTACTATTTTAGGAGAAAAAGAGCTTAAAAAAGAAAAATGTAATGCAATGCTTGCCGTTGGACGGGCATCATGTCATGACACAAAACTGCTTCATTTAGCATATAAACCAAAAAATCCTAAAAAGATTATCTCTTTAGTCGGAAAAGGATTGACCTACGATAGTGGTGGACTTAGTCTCAAGCCTGCTACGTCAATGGTAACTATGAAAATGGATAAAGCAGGTGCTTGTGCTGTGCTTGGTATCATAAAAGCAGTAAGTGAATTAAAACTTGACATTGAAGTACATGCTTTTGTTGGTGCAGTTGAAAATATGATAGGCGGTAATGCTTACAAGCCTGATGATGTTTTAAAGTCTCGCAAAGGTGATACTATAGAAGTTAGAAACACTGATGCTGAAGGTCGTTTGGTTCTTGCCGATGTACTTGATTATGCACAAGAAAAAGTCGATGCAGATTATTTATTTGATTTTGCGACGCTTACAGGTGCATGTATGGTTGCTTTAGGGCAATACACAACAGGTGTCATGGGACATTCCAATAGACTCAGACATGAGATTTCTAAAGCGTCAAGCAAAGCTGGAGAGCTAACGGCTTCTTTACCGTTTAACAAACACCTAAAAAAGCAGCTCAAAAGTGAGATTGCCGATATTTGTAATATTTCTAACAAACCTTACGGTGGAGCGATTACAGCAGGTCTTTTTTTAGATAATTTTATTCAAGAACAAAACAAAAACAGATGGCTTCACTTTGATATAGCTGGAAGTGCCTATACAGAAAGCCCGTGGGATGTCAATGTTCATGGTGGAACTGGTGCGGGTGTACGTTTTATGAGTGAATTTCTAAAAAACCTCAAATAGTTGTGATATAATTTCAAAAATATATAAAGGAGTGACTGTGGCATTACAAGATTTGTTGACTACAAAAGTTGTATTAAATACATCAAAACCATGTCACTGTCATCTCTTTTTAACACTCAAATCAAAACTTATGGTTTTGCTTAACCACTACATTCCGAGATGTCCATATTATACTGTATGTTTTGCATTTCGCCGTAGTGGTGTACACCCTCCTTTACCAATATCTATTTAATAAAGAAACAAAAATTATTGTCAAAAATGACAAAAAACAAAGGATATTGTAATGTCAAAAAATTATGTAACAGGATTTGCCAGAATTGGAGAGAAAAGAGAACTCAAAAAAGCACTTGAGAGCTACTGGGCAAAAGAGTGTGACTTTCAAACAGTTAAAAATGTAGCAAATGAGCTTAAACAAAGACACTGGGATTATCAAAAAAGTGCAGGCATAGAGTATATCAGTTCTAATGACTTTTCATTGTATGACAATATACTTGATATGGCTGTAACACTTAATGCCGTGCCTCAACGATTTAAAAACCTTCAAGAGGAAGAACTCTATTTTGCGATGGCAAGAGGAAGCAAAGAAGCCGTGGCTATGGAGATGACTAAATGGTTCAATACAAATTACCACTATATAGTTCCTGAATTATCGCCACAAGACAACTATGTTTTGAATGCAAAAAAAATTATCCAAGAGTATAAAGAAGCAAAAGAATATGGGCTTACATGTAAGGTAAACATCATAGGGCCTATAACATTTTTAGGGCTTAGTAAACGAGTAGATGGAGGAGACTGTTTTGAACTCTACTCTAAAATCTTGCCGATATATGAAGAACTTATACAAGAGATAGCAAAACTAGACGATACGATTACCATCCAAATTGATGAGCCAATTTTTGTAAAAGACCTTGATACAAAAATACTGAGCCTCATCAAACCGACGTATGATAAACTGGCAGGTATCTCTTCTCATGTAAAAATTGCGGTCGTTACGTACTTTGAACATTCAAAAGAAGCGACGAAAATACTTATCAATACGCCTATATGGGCATTGGGACTTGATTTTTTACATGGAGTAGAAAATTCAGATTCTCTTCAATACATAGCAGATAGTGATAAAACGCTTATAGCAGGTGTCGTTGACGGAAGAAATATTTGGAAAAATGACATCGAAAAAACACTCAATTTACTTGATACAATTGCATTACATGTAAATAAAGATAAGATTTTAATATCTTCTTCATGTTCATTATTACATGTCCCTTTTAGTCTCAAATATGAAGAAAAAATGAATGCTGAAATAAAAAACTGGCTGAGTTACGGTGTCGAAAAACTTGATGAAATCAACTTAATATCAAAAATTTTCTTTCAGGGAAAAGAGAGTTTAACCCAAAATGAAAAAAATGCTTTACAAGAGAATAAAGAAGCAAATATTTCAAGAAAAAGCTCAAAGCTGATACATGATGCAGAGGTACAAAAAAGAGTTAAAAACATAAATCACCGTGAACGTGAAGGTAATTATGAAGAAAGAATCAAAATACAAAAACAAAAGCTCAAATATCTGCCACTTGCTACAACGACTATTGGTTCATTTCCTCAAACTCCACAAATAAGAGAGACAAGACGCGCATTTAAAAACGGTGATTTGGATAAAAACAGCTACATTAATGAAATAAAAAAATATATTGACGAGTGTGTGGCATTTCAAGAAGAGTGCGGGCTTGAGATTTTAGTACATGGAGAACCTGAACGCAACGACATGGTTGAATATTTTGGAGAGCAGTTACAAGGGTATGGCTTTTCTCAAAATGGCTGGGTACAGAGTTATGGAAGCCGTTGTGTTAAACCGCCTTTTATTTACGGTGACATCTCTCGTCCTAAACCGATGACGGTAGAGTGGAGTACTTATGCCCAAAGTAAGACATCAAAAATCATGAAAGGGATGCTCACGGGCCCTGTTACAATTTTAAACTGGTCTTTTGTGCGTGACGATATGCCTCGCAGCGAAGTAAGTAAGCAAATTGCATTGGGAATTTGTGATGAAGTAGATGACTTACAAAATGCAGGCATTAAAATAATTCAAGTCGATGAAGCCGCTTTTAAAGAAGGCTACCCTTTGAGAAAAACAAAAGTACAGGAATATGAAGATTGGGCGGTAAGAGACTTTAAACTTGCTGTGAGTTCTGCATATAAAGAGACGCAGATACATACGCACATGTGTTACAGCGAGTTTAACGACATAATAGCCACTATAGAGGCGATGGATGCGGATGTTATTTCCATAGAAACTGCCAGAAGTGGGAATGAACTGCTTAAAATCTTTGCAAAAGTCGGCTATAAACAAGAAGTAGGACCAGGTGTTTATGATATTCACTCACCACGTATTCCAAGTGTAGAAGAAATTGTCACACAGATTTATTCACTGCTTGAGGTGCTGCCTAAAGAGCAGTTATGGATAAATCCCGACTGCGGTCTTAAAACTCGTAAATACGAAGAAGTAAAGCCATCTCTAAAAAACATGGTAGAAGCTGTCGCACAAATAAGAACAAATTTTTAACTTTACTTAGATATAATTGCGAAAAACTTTTATAAAGGTAGATTATGGGATTAGCAATAGGATTAGTAGGGCTTCCAAACGTAGGTAAATCAACAACTTTCAATGCATTGACAAAGGCACAAAATGCGGAGGCGGCTAACTACCCATTTTGCACAATTGAGCCAAATAAGGCTGTTGTGCCTGTTCCTGACAAAAGACTGCACGAACTTGCAAAGATAGTTAACCCTGAGAGAATTCAATATTCTACTTTAGACTTTGTAGATATTGCGGGGCTTGTTAAAGGTGCAAGCCAAGGTGAAGGGCTTGGAAATAAATTTCTTTCAAACATTCGTGAAACAGAAGTTATCTTACAAATTGTAAGATGTTTTGAAGATGAAAACATCGTTCACAATGAAGGAAGTATTGATCCACTTCGTGATGTTGAGATTATTGAAGGTGAGCTTATATTAGCAGATATTGAAGTACTTGCAAATAGAATTGAGAGACTTAAAAAACAGGCGAAAGCAGACAAAAATGCAAAATCAACTTTAGAGCTTGCAGAGGAACTTCTGGAATTTTTAGGCGATGGCAATCTTGCTCGTAACTTTGATAAAACAGATACAGATGAGTATAAACAACTTGTAAACGAAGTAAGATTTTTAACAGATAAAGAAATTATGTACGGTGCAAATACCGATGAAGACGGTCTGCTTGAAGACAATAAATATGTAAAAGCATTAAAAAAGCATGCAGAGGCAAATAACTGTGAGCTTATTAAACTCTGTGCCAAAGTCGAAGAAGAGCTTATAGGGCTTGAAGAGGATGAAGCAAAAGAGTTTTTAGATGAGCTTGGTGTTGAAGAATCAGGTTTGGAACAAATTATTCATAAAGGTTTTGACAAGCTTGGTCTTATGAGCTACTTTACAGCCGGTGTCAAAGAAGTTCGTTCTTGGACAATCAGAAAAGGTTCAACTGCACCAAAAGCAGCGGCAGTAATCCATAATGACTTTGAAAAAGGTTTTATTCGTGCTGAAGTTATTGCATATGAAGATTTTGTTGCATGTGGTGGAGAAGCAAAAGCAAAAGAAGCAGGAAAAATGAGACTTGAAGGGAAAGAGTATATCGTTCAAGACGGTGATATTATGCATTTTAGATTTAATGTATAGAGAAAATGAAAAAAGCTTAGATAAATAAAATCTTATCTAAGCTAGGAGTTAATATGAAATTTGTAGGAACTCTTTGTTAATAAGTAAAGAATTATTCTTTACTTATTAAATGAAATCTGCTTTTTATTTTGTAGCAAATTTGTAGTCTAAACCAACCCAGATTTTTTGAACATCGGTATTGTATGCACTACTACTTACAGCATCACCATGTGAATAATCAGCATATTTTAAAAGACCTGTTAAGTTATTAATACCAGGAATTTTATTTGTATATACAACATCAAATTCAGTTCCAAGATCATCAGTTGCATTTCCGTTTACATCAGTCATCCCTGTTGTTGTATCAGAAGTAAAATCATGATAAACAGCCAATAATTTTCCAAGTCCTTTTGCTGTATAACCTAAACGAATATTAGCATCTATTAAACCACCAGTCGGTGTAGCTAAAAATACATCTGCCCAACCATTAAATTTATGTCCAGTTGCTAAAGGAGTTGTAAAATTTGTTTCTGATCCACTTGCATTTTCACCACTTAAGAACTCATAATTAACACCAGCTAAGATACCGCTTATATTTGCACCTAAATCTAAGTTATAGTAGTATGCATCAGCTTTTCCAGTTGTAGGTGTTTGTACACCTTTTTCCATAGTTGCATCATTTTGTAATGCATACTCAGCACGATAATTTAATTTTGCCATACCTGTATTAATCTTACCAGTTAATGCAATACCATAAGTATCATGTATATTAGCAATCATATAATCATAAGCTGTAACCTTTAACTCAGGCATTACAGTATATGCAGCATGTAGTAATACTGTATTAGTATCTGTTGTTGTTGTTCCAGATACTCCTGCAAAACCATAAACCCATGCGGCTAACACTGAAAGATTTTTAATAGAATTATTTGCAACAAATACAGAATCATAAGAACGTTCTAATTGTCTCCAACCAACAGTACCTATAAAACGTTGGTTATCAAGATTTACCTGACCACGACCTGCATGAAAAGTTGTCTTATTAATTGTATAGTTAATTGCAGCATTTGAAATCATTGCATCTTGCGGATCAACAACCTTTGAATATGGCTTAGTACCATCTGTATAATTTGTTGTTCCATCATTATATTCATGTGAACCCATATTATTTACAGAAATAGCACCCACCGTAGCAGAAAGACCATCAACACCAAGTAAATCAGCAGTAACAGATAATTTTGTTCTTGCAGTAAACGCATTTGCATTAGTAGTTGCTGCATTTCCATCATCCACATTTTCATAACGAGGACGAATTTCACCCTTAACTTTCATATTATCTAAAATATTAATCCCATCAGCACTAGCACTTGTACTTAATCCACCGATAACTAATGGCAATGCTGCCATTGAAAGTAATAATTTTCTCATTTCTCTTCCTTATTTTTAAATTCATTTAAATTATAGCTTATATAACTTATCTAATTCTTGATTTATATCAATTTCTTAGTTTTCTTCTCTCTTTTGTGCTACTGGTGTAATAGGCTCACCTCGTTCTTCTTCTATTTTTTCTCTATGCTCTGCCATTTTTACTCGGAGTTCATCTATAACCACTTGAGGAACATTTTCATCTTTAATCCATTTGACTTCATCAATGTGTCCACCATATTCAGCACCCATCGCTTCTATCTT
>JALUBM010000142.1 GCA_027044845.1 Sulfurimonas sp. | reverse complement strand
ATAGTAAAATTATAAATATAGCTGTTTTTAACGATAGAATAGAAAGATTTACAATCAATGCTGCAAACAATACAATGTACGAATATATTATGAAACCTCAAAAAGAAGATTTTATAATATTAATAAACACAAGAGGCAAGATCATAGAAAATATTGCTTATCTTGCTCTACCGAGTGTTGCCAATAGTAGCATTGTAACAATAGTATATGGAACTAAAATCCTGTATATAGATAGAAATCTGTTAAAAGAATGTTTAGAAGAGGTAATAAGAATTATGGATACTTATAAAATAAATAAGAATTTAATCCTTAATACTGTAGTAAATGGCGGAAGATTCTTATATTTTGAGGGAAAGAAAATTAAGGAAAACGAAGAAGTAAAAGAGAGTCTATTTAGTTTCCTTAGAAGATTTGACAGAGATACAAGAATTATCGCTGCAAAACTTTTAGATAAACACATTAAAGTTACAAGAAAAAATAATAACAAAGAAGGAGACGAGAAATGAGTACATTGTTTACAAAATTAAACAACGCAATAGAGATAGTTGAGCCGGAGAATGGTTTTAATATACGAATTAAAGCAACACTTGTATCACCACTATTACAGATTGATGTGACAGACAGTAAGAATCATACACCAACAAAAAAAGAGTATATGTTTACGGACAAAATGGACTATCCAATCGCTGTTCCTGTTTTTTCAGCAAATGGTATAAGAGGAATTTTAAGACGACTTGCCATTAAGTCTATAACTGATATAGGACAAAAAGCAGATGCTTTTTACAAACCTGCCGTAAAAGCAACTACAATGAATTTTTATAGTAGTGGTTCTGATACTGTTACATATCTTAAAAGCCTGTCTTTTAACCAAAGAGAAAAAGCAAGAGAAATAATGCCTATGCTTGACTTATTTGGAGCAGGACTGAGTGCAATTGAAGGTAAATTAGCCGTTTCTTCTTTGAAGCCGACAGAAGAGCAAATTTTAAGACAAAAGATAACTAAAAAAGAAGATGGCACAGAGGAAGAAGAGACAGTTAGAAATTATTTAATAAGAACATTAAATGTTGCAAGATTTGATGAAGCCAGTAGAAGTTCTTTTCTCACTCCTCTCTTAGATCAAGAAAGTGTAGAAGAATGGCTTGACTTTAGAGAAAGAGAAGCTGTTATTAAAAATCAAAAAAAAGATATTGCAGAAAAAATAAAAAAGAAACAACAAATTACAGATGATGAAAAAAAGATAATGGAAACCGTAGTTGAAAATAGTACGAAGATGATAGCTTCATCAGATTATGTCGTACCGGGAACAATTATGCAAGGTAATATTGGAATTAAAAGAGGTTTTAGCGATTTAACAGAAATTGAAAAAGGCTTACTTTTTTCAATTTTATCTGAATTATCATTAATGCAAATTGGAAGCAAAAGAAATAGTGGGTATGGAGTGATTGATTGGGAAATATCATGCGATGAGTACGGAAGTATTGTATCTCTTGCAAATCCTGAATATTACCTTGGCAAAAGAAAAGTATTTGAAATACCAGATCAAATTAAATCTTGCATCGAAGAGTATCAAAAATGGGTGGTAGAAAATAGAGTTTGGGATTATCTTGAAGTAGATAAATTGTTTGAAAAAATCAAATAGTTTTTATCAAACCCCCTATTTTTAGTAATCTTGAATGAACATGTGTGAGATTGGGATGAGAATAATTTTTAGTTCTTAGTTTTTAATTTTAAATGAAAATGTGTTAGATAGAGATTTTAAAAACGATGAAAGCAAAGAGGATGAGCTAAGTTTAGAATAGACATGTGTTAGATAGAGATGGTAGAATGCCAGCTTTTGCAAGTGTTCTTGTAAGTTTAGAAAGAATATGTGTGAGATAGGGATTACGTGCATTGGTTCTTATTTACTTGGGGTGGGCGGTTTTAAATGAAAATGTGTGGGATAGGGATAGAACTAGATAGAAATATCGATAAATTTGAACAAATGTTTAGAAAGAATATGTGTGGGATAGAGATCGACTACAAGTCTGTTATGATTTTTTGTAGTTTTTGTTTAGAATGAACATGTTTGTAAGATAGAGAAACGAACATGCGAAATATAATATAAGAAAAGAGGGGTTTAGAATGAAAATGTGTGAGAAAAAACAAAAAAAGGAGATAAAATGTTTGACAATATAAGAAAAAAAAGACAGAACATTTCAGATTATGTTCATAATAATTTAGACACAAACTATAAGGATAAAAAGATAGTGTTTTATGAATGCCCTACGGGGAGTGGTAAAACTGCGATAATAATGAGGGCAGCTTACACCCTAATGAAAAAATATAACACAAGTGTTATTATCTCTACTGTATCAAATCAATTAGCAAATAATGCTATTAAAGAGGGGATTGAAGATGCAAATAAGTATTATAATTTAGACATCGAAGAAGACGATGTAGAATTGTTACTTGGAAAATCTAACTTTCTTGACATAGAAGCGGTAAAAATAAATATAGATATGAAAGCCGAAGGGTTTGAAGACATCTCTTTTGATGATGTGCAAAAATGGTATGATGATAAAAAAAATAGAAAATTAGTTGAAAAATTTATATCTGATTTTAATCTTCAAAACATCAATCCTAAATATATTTCATATTTAGGTGATTATGACGGAGAGGATATTGTTACTATTAAAAACTTTCCTGATTTTTTATTAGAAAAAAATAAAATATATGTTACTAACCATCTTTTCTTAATCACTCTATCAGAAGTTTTAACAAAAAATATAAGATATAAAAAATATGCGTATTTAATGGAAGAGTTACCTATTTTTCTTGATGAAGCGCATGAATTAAAAAAATTAGCTAAGTTAAAATATACAAGAACATTTTCTACATATAGATTAAAACTACTTTTCTCAACACTAACAAAAGGTGCAAAAATTACTCCAGAAGCAAGGAAACTAGAAAAAGACATACGCAATCTGTTTAATACAACAACAAGTAAAACATCTAGTGTATCAGAAACAAGAAAAGCAATTATATATGATCAACTTATTGCTTTCAATGAAAAATATTCTGAATTTAGAAGTTATGGTGATTTAGAAAAGAAACGAAAAAGTAAGAAAACACATCTATTTATAAAAATAATAAATGGTATAGACAAAAGCAACAAAGAAAAAACCATTGCAAGGAAACTATTAAAAAATGAATTTTATGAGTTTCTTTCTGTTTTAAATATTCCAAACAAAAAAAATATTAACTTCACTTTTTCAGCAAAAAAAGGATATTTAAAAGCCGCCACACTTTCAAGAGATCCAAAATTTGAATTAAGAAAACACTTTTGGACTAAAATTGGAAATGTTACACTATTTAGCGGTACATACAGAGTAAACAGAGATGATTTATCCCCTCAAAATAATCTATGGACTTTGGCTAGAATAGGTCTATACAATTACGGAAGCGATTCCTTAGAAGGCTATAAACAGCATTTTAACAAAAGAATTAAAAGAGATGTAAAATTTAAAGTTTTCAAGTGGCTTTTTCCTAAAGAAAATCTAAAATATATGATAGTTGATAGAGCAGATTTGCAACCACCATCATACAGTAATGACAAAAGCGAAACAACAAATAACAAAGAAGAGTGGGCAAAAAGATTGGCATATTTTTATAACTATTATATTGACAGTTTTAAAAATGAAAATCTTTTGTTGTTAACAGGAGGATATGCTGATACTAGAATACTTTTTGAAGCTTTTAACAATTATATTAATAAGGACAAAATATTTTATGAAACGGAAAAAGAGAGCTTACATAATTTATTAGATAGATATAAAGAATCTGCTAGCACAACAAAAGGAAATATACTTATGGGTACACTATCTTGTTATACAGGTATAAATCTTTATCACGACTTATGCACCATGGTTTTTATGACAAAATTACCGTACGCTCCTTTTACCAAATTAGATGTTTTAAATATTCCTGATATGCCATCAAGCGTCTTTAAAAGCACTTTCAAAAAGAGTTACGATAATGAAATGGTTTTGATGTTTAGGCAGGGATTAGGAAGAGCAAGCAGAACAGAGGACGACCATGTCATTATGTTTATTTTTGATGATAAAATTAATACTTCTAAAAAGAGGAAATTAAAAGATTTTATATCTGAGATGGGCTTAGGTTTGGATTTTGAAAGAGATTTTATCGGAAATTTAGACGATTATCAAAAAAATTAAAACAAGGAAAAAAAGTGAATAGTTTTAGCAATCTAAAAATAACAGCAGAGTTTGAAAGCGGTGTCATATTTGACAAAAACCCTTTTGATGGAGTATTGGCTTATCTTTATGCACAAGAGCTTAAAAAGCAGGGAAAATATGTAGAATACGAAAAGAAGAGGATAGAGTTGCCTTTTGTAAAAAAAACCAACGGAGTTTATCATACATCATATCCAATTATTGCAGATGATGAAAAAATATATCTCGAAAATACAACAATTATCAGATCGTTTGACGAGAATCTCTTTCAAAAAATAGGGGATAAACCAAACAAGACAATACGCATTCAAAATGGAGAGTTTTTGAGAAGACTAGAGGGAATGGAACGATACAAGATGAAAACTCTCCATTGGTTTGTTTGTGGTGATAAAGAGAAAATAAAACAAATACTAAAAGGTTTTACTCATTTTGGGAAAAAGAGCAGTATAGGATTTGGAAAAATCAAACAACTTTTGATTAGCGAAACTAAAGACGATTATAGCTTATTTGATGAAAAAGGAAATGTAAACAGAACCTTGCCAATTGAATTTTTTAATGCAAAAAGTGATAAAATTGCATACAAATCTCCAATTTATCCCTATTGGGATAAGCAAAGTTTTGTAAAATGTTATCTTTAATTTTCCAACCGTTTTTATCAAGCCCCCTATTATAGGGCTTTTGATAAAATGGTTTTTGTATGGGAAAAATCCTTAAGATGCCGATATTCAGGGGTGTTCAGAAAATAGAAGCCCCTCTTTCTGGTGTTTAGAATGAACATGTTTGTGGGATAGAGATGACGAAAAATATTTATCTAACAATTTAATCAATTTAGTTTAGAATGAACATGTGTGGGATAGAGATATAGTTCTTGATAGATTTGGTGAAATTTTAGCTAAAGGTTTAGAATGAACATGTGTGGGATAGAGATTATTTAATATTATCAATAAAAACAAATTCTTTTGCCTGTTTTAAATGAAAATGTGTGGGATAGAGATGAGAATAATTTTTAGTTCTTAGTTTTTAATTTTAAATGAATATGTGTTAGATAGAGATTGTGTGAGTATGTGATTATCATGATATTCAAAAGCCTTTTGAAAGAACATGTGTTGGATAGAGATGTTCCAAACATCAAAAGATGAATGAATGAAAAAACAGTTTAGAATGAACATGTGTGGGATAGAGATAGCCTGCCTGTTCTATTTTTTAAGATTTCTAATGTAGTTTAGAATGAAAATGTGTGGGATAGAGATGAGAATAATTTTTAGTTCTTAGTTTTTAATTTTAAATGAACATGTGTGAGATAGAGATGCGGATAAGAGAGTAAACAGATTTATTATTTTGTGTGTTTAGAATGAATATGTTTGTGGGATAGAGATTTAAACAAATTGAGGAGACTACAACTATGCTATAAGATCGCAAAAGCAATATATATTTTGAATAGTTTCGGCAAAAAAACTTTTTTTGCATTACAATTCTTTCTTGTATTTTAGGAACTATCCTTGTGGACTTAAAACACAAAGCCTTTCGTTCAACTTCAGTAGAAGTTGCCAGTTAGGAAGCCTTTGGCTCTTTAGCCAAATGGTAGTTCATGTTATTAATTTTGCAAACCATTCATTTGGCATTTTGTTTGCCAGATGATAGTCTCTTAAAACAGATAATTTAAAATTGCCATTTGTTTGTATTGACTTTACTTTATTTTTATCACACTATTTTCAAGAAAACCCCGCTCTCTAAGACGGGGATGAATTGAAAAAAGTCGATAGACTTTAATCTTTTTCTTGTAATTTCAGTCATATTATAGTATAATATCAGTATGAAGTCAATATATGATACAAATAAACATTCAGTCTTTTTGTTACAATATCACTTAATCTTAGTAATTAAATATAGAAGAGAAGTGATTGATGATAAAGTATGCAATAAATTAAGAGAGATTTTTGAATATATTGCAAGTAAAGATCAATACAAACTAAAAATCATAGAGTTTAATCATGATAAAGACCACTTGCATATACTCTTTAAAGCAGAACCTAAAAGTGAATTGTCTAAATTCATCAATGCTTACAAGAGTGCAAGTAGCAGATTGATTAAAAAAGAGTTTCCAAAAGTTAAAGAAAAACTTTGGAAAGAAGCTTTTTGGAGCAGAAGTTTCTTTTTAGCTACTACGGGTGGAGTTACCTTAGAAGTATTAAAAAAATATGTAGAAGAACAAGGCAAAAACAATAAATGAGTTATTTAAAAAAAGTTAATCTTGGATATAAATATAGATTGTATCCAACAAGAGAACAAAAACAACTTTTAAATCATCAAATGTTTATATATAATCAAGC
>JALUBM010000141.1 GCA_027044845.1 Sulfurimonas sp. | reverse complement strand
CTTATCATCGTTTACATGTAAATAGGAGAGTCTTTCTAGTCTTGTTAATAGTGCATCATTTACTTGCATTTTTTATCCTGTAAATATTTTATTTTTTTAATTTTATCATAGAAAACTTAGGTTTACTCGTATATTTGATAAAACTTTAACTTATTTATGGGTAATATTAGAAACTTTATAAAATAATTGAATAGATACAAGGAATAATTTTTGAGTTTAAAAGACAATATTGACATGGTCAAAGAAGAATTGACATCAGAAGAGAAGTTTTTTGAAAAAGCAGTAGTTACAGAGAAATTTGTTAAAAAATATAAAAAGCTTATGATTGGCTCTGTCGTGGCAGTTACACTGTTCGTAGCTGGTAATATCACTTACAATATTAATAAAAAGCATACACTTGAAGCTGCGAATGAAGCATTCCTAAAACTAGAGACACATCCGAAAGATGGGGCAACAATAACAACTTTGGCGACATTAAGTCCTGTATTACATGATGTTTGGAGTTATTCTCAGGCAGTGGCTGCAAAAGATGTTAAAACACTCCAAAAACTTCAAAGTTCTAAAGCATTATTGATAGGTGATTTGGCAACTTATGAAGCTGCACAAAACTTGCAGGATTTAAACAAACTTAAAAGTTATAGTGAAAAGCAAGGTGCTATATATAGAGATTTAGCATTAGTTCAGGCTGCCATTATTTTAATGAAAGAGAAAAAACTTGATGAGGCACACATGCAATTAAGTATGATTAGTGCGAACTCTCCTTTGGCACAAGTTTCTCATGCCTTAATGCATTATGGAGTGAAATAAATTTTGAAAACATATATATTCTTTGCATCAATCTTTCTTATACTTTTAAGTGGCTGTAGCACAAAAGAGGTTTTTGAACCGAAAAAAGTTTCTAATGACTGGGATAAGTATGCGAATATTGACGATGAAATCGTTGATATATCTTCTAATGCAGCCCTTTTAGATAACGGTAAGATTTTAGATAAAGATGGTCATGTAAGTATTACGATAGACAGTGAACATCAAAGAGTGCTGGGAGAGAGTGATGGCTGGGTTTTATCTGCTGCAATTGATGGAAATTTAACTGCTACATCACTAAAAAGACCTAAACTTATAAAACACTTTTCTCTTAAGAGAACTATAGCAACTGCAAGTATTAAAGATAATATCTTGGCTGTTTTATTTGCTAGCAATGAGATAGCTTTATATGATATGTCTTCTAAAGAGTTGCTTTTTAAAGAGCAGGGTGGCAAGGCACTTGCAAATGATATTAGAGTAGTACAACCTTATTTTATGAATGATTTGGTAATTTTTTCAACACTTGATGGAAAGGTTATTATTGTCAATTCTAAGTTAAAAAAGAGATTACGAACCGTCATTGTTTCTTCTGATGAGTATTTTAATAACATAATTTATTTTGGTATTATGGGTGATAAAATTCTTGCGGCAAGTGATTCTAAAATTTTAACACTTTCACAAAAAGAGGTGCGTGCTAAATTTGAAGTGCGTAATATTCTCCATGATGAAAAATACATCTATATAACTACAAAACAGGGTGAGGTAATTTCATTAACACCTTCTTTACAAGTTAATTCTAAAATAAAGTTTCCTTTTGCGCACTTTTTAGGTATGATTGGTGATAGTGATAACTTATATATTCTTGAAAAAGAAGGGTATATGATAGTTGTGAATAAAAAAACATTTGATTATACGATACATGAAGTAGATTTGGATGATGGACTTGTTTTTGTTGGAGATAAAGCTTTTTTTGTTGATAATAAAAAAATTCTCATAAAATAGATGTCTAATGAACTTGAAGCCTTTTTGGAATACATTACTGTAACAAAGGCTTTAAGTAAAAAAAGCGTGCAAGCATATAAAAGTGATTTATGTGCATTAGAGAAAACTCTTCGTAAATCTCTAATTTCTCTTGATACGCAAAAGCTTATGAATGTTTTATCTTTATACGAGAATAAACGCACACTCAATCGAAAACTCTCTTCTGTTAATGCTTTTTTTGAGTTTTGTTATAAACAGCAATTTAACAGTGAAAAAACGAAACTCAAATTTGCAAAAATACCTAAACTTCTCCCAAAATTTTTATCTTATGAAAATATTTTAAAAGGGTTGGATTTTATAGATACAACGAATTGGATAGGTAAACGTGACTATGCTTTAATCCTTTTTTTATATGCGAGCGGTACACGAATAAGTGAATGCTTAGAATTGACATTGGATGATATTGAAGATGGATGGTTACATGTAAGGCATGCCAAAGGAGAAAAAGAGAGAATTGTCCCTTTGGCAAAAGTTGCAAAAAAGGCAATATATGAATATATTGAGGCAAATAATATGAATAAAGAATATGTATGGTGCAATTATCAAGGCGGAAAGCTCAGTAGAATATCTGCATATAAAATAACGCAAAAGTATCTTGGCGTATCACCACATGTACTGCGTCACTCTTATGCGACTTCACTTATTCGCGGAGGTGCTGATTTGCGAGTTGTTCAAGAACTTTTAGGACATTCCTCACTGCTTACAACACAGATTTATACACATATTCAGAAGCAGGATTTAAAAGATACAGTAGATGTTTGTCATCCAATGGCAAAAGAGCAATTATGAATACGACAAATAATAAAATATTTTCACTCCCTTTTTTAGATTCACTCTTTTTTACACAAAACAAATGGCATCAGCATGGGGTGTTGTTACATACCTTGCGTGTGACGTATTATGCACTTAAAGCGGGTGACTTTAAATTTTTTGCAGCGGGACTTTTACATGATATTGGCAAACCATTCGTGGCGTATAAAAAAGATGAAGAGGACTATGTGTTTAATGAATGGAGTTTTACCAATCATGAAGAGAAAAGTTATCAACTCATAAAAAATTGGTTTTTTATAAGTGAATATACAAAAGAAATTGTAAGATATCATTATCTTATTCGAGATATAAAAAAATCTAAAAAAGAAGATCTTGCACGGTATGCCAAAAAACAAGATATTTGGGCTTTTTTAGATACAAATCTACAAGATGATTTGCGAAAGTTTTTATATTATGATGATTTGGGTAAAGGTAAAAAAAGAAGAGATTAATGCAACTGTAATAATTAAGTTATATAATGCCATTTATTAATTAAGGGTCAAAAAATGAAAAAATTTATGCCGATTGTTTTTATTGGAATTATTGTTATTATTATTGTTGCACTGTTTCTTTCTTTGGAAAAAACGCAACATATGGTTGTTATCAAAGAAGGGAATCTTAAAAAACTGCCTTTGAAAATGGAATTGCATAAGTATCAAGACAGTGATTGTGGTATGGTGATAGATGATTTAACATATGCTTCTCAGGTTATCGCACCCGACGGCAAGACTTGGTTTTTTCATGACCATGGTGATTTTGTACATTGGCTGAGTGATAAAAAATTTAAAGATTCTGCTGTGATATGGGTTATGAGTAGAGATACGCATAGATGGATAAATGGGAGAAAAGCTTATTATTCATTAAATGAAATAACGCCTATGGGCTTTGGCTTTGGTGCGTATGAGCATAAGAAAGAGGGATTGGTCGATTTTGATACGATGCGATTAAAAATGCTACGAGGAGAAACCATGAAAAATCCGAAAATAAGAAAACAGTTACTAGGTAAATAATGGATACGGTAAATTTACTAACGATTATTACTATCGCTTTTTTAGGTTCATTTGGACATTGTATTGGTATGTGCGGGGGAATTGTTCTGGCATATTCGACAATTAAAATTGAGCCTGCAAGTTCTAAAGTCTCTAAAACTGTAGCTCATCTGCTTTATAATTTTGGTCGAGTATTAACCTATACCATTTTGGGAGTGCTTTTTGGGGCAATCGGCGGAGTGGCGACTTTTAGTAATACGGCAAACGGAACTTTACTTATAATTGCTGGAACTGCCATGATTCTAGCAGGATTGTCATTGATGGGCAAAATAAAATTTTTAACAGTGATAGAGCATTCGATATCTTCATCAAATTTTTATAAAAAATCTTTTCAGTCAATATTGCACTCAAAATCTAATGCAAGCTTTTTTATTCTTGGAATGTTAAATGGCTTGCTTCCTTGTGGTTTTGTTTACTTTTTTGCTATTACTGCGGCAAGTACGGCAAGTCCATTTTACGGGGCGTTGGTGATGTTTATATTCGGTGTAAGCACCATTCCTGCAATGTTTTCTTTGGGATTTTTATCATCGCTTGCTTCTGCAACAAGTTTTAGAAATATGATGATGAGCCTCTCTTCCGTAGCCGTTATACTTTACGGTGCTTTTACGATTTATAATGGGTATGATTATTTGACGAATCCCTTAAGAACACTCTTACAGTGTCATTAGAAGTTTGTGCTGAAAAGTTTTGGATGAGTTTTTTTGAGTCTGTTTAATTCTTGTTCGAGCTTTTCACTAAATCCCTCTTTTTTTTGTTGAAGCTCTTGCAGAAATTTAATACGACGTTCTGTAAAATAAAAATATAAGAGCCCACTAATAGCCGCTGCGTATAAGCACCATAAAGAGGTAAATCCATAAGGTCGAAGCAAAAAGATAATAGTCAGTCCAACAAGGTTTAAAAACCCGAAAAGCTGAATGGAAATACTACGGCTGAGCATTAAAGAACCGCATGTCGTTAAAATATAAATACTTGCATCATAAACATTTTCCGTCCATGGATTATAGTAATGGAGTGCATTGTTTACGACACTGACATTTGTAGGAGTTGTGGAGAGTCCATACATAGTATAAATAGCAAGTCCAAAGCCTAAGATAGTTAATATTGCTAGAAGTTTTCTTTTGTAGCTCTCCTTTTCTATAAGCCAAATAGCTAATGGTACGATAAAAGGAAGTAAACCTTGTGCGTAATAGATGAAAATTCCTGCGGCAATTTCTAACGCACGTGTATTAATATGCCCACCCATACCGAGCCAGACAAATCCCTCATCAAATTGATGTAGTGCAAACAATAGAGGGAGTAGAGCAAAAAGAACTTCTTTTGGTGTACTTACTTTGTTGAGTGTGAGTATTCCTATAAGCCCAATAGCACCAGAGAGAGTGAAATTTAAAATTGCGAAATAAATATCCATTACTTTTCCTTTATACTATAAAACCAGCTGCAATAGTCAAAAGACCTAATATAAATAAAGCAGTTCCGCTAATAATACCAGTTTTATTTTTTGAAAAAGCATACGCATATAATGCTTTAAGGATGTTATTACTTCCTGTTGCAATTAAAATGGCAGTTGATGCTCCAGTAACAGTTACATTAAATTTTGAAGATAAAATTGAGAGTACAAACGGGTCAATATCGGTAAAACCGACAATAAAAGAGAGAATATTGAGACCAACATTTCCATAATTTTTAAGTACAAAATGCGTGATTGTTGCCATGGCAATAAATAAAAATGCAAATAAAAATGCAGTACTAAGTTCAAGTGGGTTTTTATCGTCATCAGGTTCTTGTGTGTCATTTTTTTGTTTTTGCTTGGATTTATTAAAAAGTAATAATGCTATGATGAATGTTATAAGTGTTAAAATAGTAAATGGAATTAATACATTGGAAGCAATTGTCAAATTAAAAGCATAAGCAATACCTAATAATCGAAGGTACATAAGTGCTGTAGCAATAAGAATAGAAGATGAAAAGAGATAATAGCTTTGTCCAGAGGAAGCTTTTTTTGCCAGTACAATTGTTGTTGCGGTACTTGAATAAATACCCCCTAAAATACCAGTAAAAAAGTACCCTGTTTCTTTAAAAACATATTTTTTGAGTACATAGCCAACATAGGAAAAAAGAGAAACAACAACAACAGCAAGCCAAACTTTAAAAAAAGATACAGGAATATACTTAGAAATTTCTGTTTGTGGTAACAGTGGGAGGATTACAGCACTTAAAAGTAACACTTTTGCGAAGGTTTCAATTTCTCTTTCATCAAATAATTCATAAAATTTTTCAAGTCGTTTGTTGATATTTGAAATAAACACAATGGCAACAAAGATGATAATCAAAAACCAAATATTAAACTTGACAACGATAATTCCAAAACTATATACCAAACTTGTGAGTAAAAAAAGTAAGATTCCTGTTCTACTAGACTTTAATTTAAAATAGTAAAAAAGTGTAAAATGTGAAATTATTGCAACGTATCCTATAAGATAAAGGTAAATATCTACTTTTGCAAAAACATAACTCATTAAGGATATAAAAGCATACGTACGTACACTTCCTATCTCTTTTGATGCATCATGATGTACTCTATAGGCTTTTATTTCAAGACCTATTAAAAAGCCTGCCATTACAACTACTATGAGTTGTAACCACTCTGCATGTAAAAATTGATTGAACATCTCTATTTTCCTTTTTTATCTCTCTCTAAAGAGTGGATTTCCCTTTTCTTTGTACCAGTGAATAATATGTTCCCAAGCTTCATTGGCATTGTCTGCAAATTTAAAAATATCTAAATCTTCAGGTGCTATTACACCTTCATCTTTAAGAAATTCAAAATTTATTGCCTTTTCCCAGTAGCTTTTTCCAACAAGTACTATAGGAAGAATTTGTGTTTTATGTGTCTGAA
>JALUBM010000140.1 GCA_027044845.1 Sulfurimonas sp. | reverse complement strand
TAGGGGAACAGGTCGATTATTTGCGTTTTATGCCATCATGTACAAAACAGAATCGCTTTAGATGGTGGACTTCATTGCTTCTTGCCGGTCCAGGATGGATTATAATCGGTTTTTTAAAACAAATAGGGGGGATGTTTCTTGCCTCCATTTTACTCCTTTTTGGGTATTCGCTCACACAGGCAAAAACACCTATAGAGATGTACACATTAGGATACTCTTATGTCTTTGACAATCCACAAACAGCACTTATCGCCGCGACTTTATTTGTCATAATATCACAAATAAAAATCAATGTGACCAATGCCTATGCAGGCAGTCTAGCATGGTCGAACTTTTTCTCACGCATAACTCATTCTCATCCAGGACGGGTCGTTTGGATGATTTTTAATATTGGCATAGCACTGCTTTTAATGGAACTTGGAGTATTTGATGCTTTAGAAAAAGTTTTAGGATTGTACTCAAATATTGCTATTGCGTGGATCGGTGCGATTTTTGCCGACTTAATCATCAACAAACCCTTAGGACTTTCACCAAAAATTACAGAGTTCAAACGTGCTTATCTTTACAATATCAATCCTGTCGGTGTCGGAAGCATGCTTATTGCCTCTATTATTTCTATTCTTGCGTTTATGGGATTATTTGGAGCGTATGCACAAAGTTACTCTTCACTCCTAGCTATGGGCATTGCAATTATTCTCTCACCTTTTATTGCGTACATAACAAAAGGACGCTATTATATAGCAAGAAAAAATCTTTTAATAACACAAAGTGAAACGCATTACATTTGTAAAACATGTAATCATACCTACGAAAAAGAAGATATGGCATTTTGCCCTTTTCATGATGCTTACATTTGTTCTTTATGCTGTTCTTTGGATGCCCTATGCCATGACAATTGTAAAGTTGAATACGAACAAGGACTCAAAAAGAAAGTAGGAAAGATAATTCAAAAACTTTTTTTTCATAAAATCTCTTTAAATCTCAGTCTTAAAATATTTGATTTTCTTACTTTAGTTTTTTTCTTTACTTTTGTAGTTAGTGTTCTTGCATGGATGATACTTTCTCTTGGATTACAAGAAGTACCCATTGAACAACAAGTATATTTTCGTACTGCAATATACCATTATTCAATCATTATTATGATTTTTTTAAGTGTTATCGCCTGGTGGATCCTCCTTATTCAAGACAGCAGACAAAGAGCGGAAATATTACTTGAAGAACAAAATAAAGAGCTTAAAAATGAGGTTAAATTTAGAAAGATTGCAGAGAAAAAAGCTGAAAATGAAACAAAAGCAAAAGCAGAGTTCTTGGCAAATATGAGCCACGAACTGCGAACTCCCATGAACAGTATTATAGGCATGAGCCATCTTATCTCACAGACACAGCTTGATACAAAACAAAAAGATTACATGATAAAGATTACAACAAGCGCAATATCACTTTTAAACCTCATCAATAATATCTTGGATTTTTCTAAAATGGAAGCAAAAAAATTGCAGCTGGAAAACCATGTTTTTGACATGAAAGAACTTTTACAAAATATAATAGATATTATAACCATCCCTTTAGAGGAAAAAGGATTGCAATTACATATCGATTACGACAACACTCTAGCCAGAAACTTTAGCGGAGATTCGTTACGATTAAGCCAAATTCTCACAAATCTTCTTTCAAATGCCATAAAGTTTACGGATAAGGGTGATATTTATGTAAAAATAGAAAAAGTAGGACATCATCGTTTTAAATTTCAGGTAAAAGACAATGGCATAGGACTTAATGCACAAGAGCAAAAAAGTCTTTTTGAAGCCTTCAATCAAGCTAATGATACTATAACTCGACAGTATGGTGGTACAGGATTAGGACTCAGCATTGTAAAAGAGTTAGTTCAACTCATGCATGGAAAAATATGGATTCAAAGCCAAAAAAATAAAGGCAGTATATTTTACTTTGAAATAACATTACATGACATTGCCGATGGAATTTATCTTAATGATTTAACTTCTACCACAGAAACTAAAAAGATAAAAAAAGAAGTAGAAAGAATAGAGAAAGTGTCTACAAAAAATGCTATAATAAATATAGAGAAAAAAGAACTTGGCACAAGAACAAAAGAACTCTTAAAAAATGAACTCTTAATGGCACTCCATACGAATAAGCCAAAAGAGTGCAATTATGTGATACAAAAGATACAACAGTACCAATTCAAAGATACGCAAAAATTCTTTGCAAGGGTACTCATATATATCAAAAAATACAAATTTAAAGAAGCAGTGGAGATACTTAACAAATGGTAAAAGATACAAAAACTAAGAATATTCTGGTTGTTGATGATACAGAAACAAACATAGATGTTCTCCTTGAACTGCTAGGCAATGATTATGAAATACTTGTAGCAACAGATGGCATCACCGCATTGGAAATTTTGCAAGAAGAAGAGATTGATTTGGTACTGCTTGATATTATGATGCCTATAATGGATGGATTTGAAGTATGTCAAAAGATGAGACAAAATCCTAAAACACGAGATACGCCGATTATTTTTATAACAGCAAAATCAGATGAAAGTTCTATAGAAAAGGCATATACATCTGGTGGAAACGATTATGTCACAAAACCTTTTAAAGCAGTAGAACTTTTAGCTCGTATTCAAACACAACTCAAAGTACGAGAATTAATCTATAATCTTGAGCAACTTGCATCATTTGATGCAATGACGGGAATATATAACAGACGTAAATTTTTTGAATTGGCAATAGAAATTTTTAATACTTCCAAAGAAAATCTTTTTGCGGTAATGATTGACATTGACAACTTCAAGCTCGTCAATGATACTTATGGACATCCTACGGGCGATAAAGTTATTAAGATTTTGGCAAAAAGTATCAGTGAAAATCTTTGTGAAAATACTATTTTTGGCAGAATTGGGGGAGAAGAGTTTGCAATATTGTGCCATCAAGAGACAAGAGAAATCGTACAACAAAAAATAGAACAATTACGTCAAAATGTTGAGGACTTAGAAGTTTTAAGCAATAACAACAATGTCATAAAATTTACAATTAGTGAAGGCATTGCCCAAGCCGATTTCGACACAAAAAATATAGATATGTTGCTTAAAAATGCTGATGAAGCACTCTATAAAGCAAAAGAGAGCGGACGCAATAAAGTTATATTCCATTAATTAAACAAATGTTTTGTATAATCATAGACCAAATAGAATAAAAGATTTAAAATGATATATCCTTATAAAAATATAGAAGATTTTACACTACCAAGCCTCTTACAACGTTCAATTGGCATGTATGGAGATAAAAAAGTTTTATCTAAGGTCGATAAAGAGCCAATAACATATAAAGAACTTGGTGATAATGTAAATGCCATGATAAAACTACTAAAAAAAAATGGTGTAAGAAAAGGTGATAAAGTTGCTCTTCTCAGTGAAAATATGCCTAATTGGGCAGTTGCATACTTTTCTGTTACCTATTTTGGTGGTATCATTGTTCCTATACTCCCTGATTTTCATCCAGCGGATGTACAGCATATTATCAGGCATTCTGAAGCAAAAGCCGTTTTTGTATCACAAAAACATCTTCAGACCATAGAAGAGTTAGAAAATTCAAATATGAAATTTGTTATAAAACTTGATGATTTAACTATGGTTGATGAGATGATAAACCATAGTTATATAGCCAAATTTACACAAAAAATAAGTTTACAAGAACTTCCAAAACCAAATGAAGATGATATGGCAGCCCTTTTATATACTTCAGGGACGACAGGACATTCAAAAGGTGTTATGCTTTCACATAAAAACCTTGTTACCAATGCAATGAGTGCTTATAAAAATATTACCGTTTTACCTGAGGACACTTTTTTATCTATTTTACCTTTGGCACATACATTAGAATGTACGGTCGGTATGATTTTGCCTATTTTACATGGTGCAGACATCGTATATATTGAAAAAATTCCAACACCCAATGTTCTTATAAAAGCATTTGCGAGTGTAAAGCCAACCATGATGCTTAGTGTACCACTCATTATAGAAAAGATATATAAAAACAAAATACTACCTAAGTTTAGCGGCTCATTTATGATGCGAACGCTTTATAGTATCCCTTTTATCAGAAAAAGACTCAATAAAATTGCTGGTAAAAAACTCATTGAAACATTTGGCGGGCGAATAAAGTTTTTCGGTATAGGTGGTGCAGCATTATCACCGTATGTAGAAACATTTTTAGCAGAAGCACAATTTCCTTACATTGTAGGCTATGGACTTACTGAGACATCTCCACTTATTGCAGGGGGAAGAATGGGTTATCCTATTAAAATAGGATCAACGGGGTTGCCTATGGTCGGTGTTAAAGTGCAAATAAAAGATCCGAATCCAATAAATGGCGAAGGAGAAATCATCACGAAATCTCCAAGTGTGATGATGGGTTATTATAAAGATGAAGAGCAAACAAAAGAGGTTATAAAAGATGGCTGGTTCTACACAGGAGATTTAGGCTATATAGATGAAGACGGATATTTATTTATCAGTGGAAGAAGTAAAAATGTCATTATCGGTTCTGGTGGCGAAAATATATACCCTGAACAGATTGAGGCAATTATTAACCAAAATGAAGCAGTTTTGGATTCTCTTATACTTGAACACGACGAAAAACTCGTTGCCAGAATTCATTTAGATTATGAACTGATAGATACAATGTTTAAAGCACATGATATGCCAGAACATGAAGTGAGACAAAAAATTGCAGAGTATTTAGAAAATATGCGAATAGAGATCAATGCACAACTAGCATCTTTTGCAAAAATTCATAAATTTATAGAGCAGATTGAACCATTTGTAAAAACACCGACAAAAAAGATCAAAAGATACCTCTATACAGACTAAGCCCATAAGGACTTAGAATTGTGGTTGAACGAAAGGGACTACTTGTTTCTTACGACTAAGAACACCGTTTAACCATGCTTTATGGTCTTGAAGTTTTATATTAAATGCAGCTTCTATTTTTGATTTATCATCACTCACAACTAAAAGTTTAGAACCCTCTTTCATAATATCTGTTAAAAGAATCAAAACAGTATGCAAACCACCCTCTTCTTTCATCGTTTTCATATCTTCTAAAAGTTCATTTTCACGAGGTTCTAAAACAGAAATATCAACCATTTCAAGCTGTCCGATACCTACTTTTGCAGTGTTCATATTAAACTCTTTATAATCACGCGTATTTAAATCTCTTGCAGTAGCACCATCAACGGCTGATTTTACGACAAACATTTCCATCGCCAATTTTTTATAATCTTCTACACCAGCAATTTCTGCTAACTCTTTAACCGCTTTAGTATCTACTTTTGTACATGTAGGTGATTTAAAAATCACTGTATCGCTAAGTATTGCCATCATCATAAGTCCTGCAATCTCTTTTGGTACTTCTACTCCATAACATCTATACATTTCATAAATGACCGTATTAGAACATCCTATCGGTCTAATCCATGCTTCAAGAGGTGTATCAGTCGTTAAATCACCAAGCTTATGATGATCTGCAATACCGATAATAGTCGCTTCATCAATATCATCTTGAAAATGCACTTTATCAGTAGAATCAACGATAAAAACTCTCTCACCCGCAACCGAAGTTTTTAACATCGGCAGTTCACCGCCAAAAGTATCCAATATAAATTGTGTCTCAGCAGTAATTTCACCTTGACGGGCAGGAATATACTCTTCTTTTTCTACTTTATTTTTTAAATAAGATAGTGAGATAGCTCCAATAATAGAGTCACTATCAGGATTTTTATGTCCAAAAACATATACTGACATTCTAAGCCTTTATTTTTTTTTGAATTATACTATATTTTTATAAATTATGCAGTGCCAACTCTTTTTCAAGATACTCACCAGTATAAGAACCTGTCTTTTTATGATTTTTTGCCAATACTTCAGGAGAACCCTCAGCGATAATAAGACCACCGCCGTTACCTCCTTCAGGACCCATATCTATAATATAATCAGCATTTTTAATCATGTCAAGGTTATGCTCGATTATTAACATCGAATTGCCAAGTTCCACAAATTTATGCAATACGTTTGTTAATCTATCAACATCTGCAAAATGTAAACCAGTTGTAGGTTCATCTAAAATATAAAGGGTTTTTCCCGTATCTTTACGGCTTAATTCTTTAGAAAGTTTAATTCTTTGTGCCTCTCCACCTGAAAGGGTTATAGCATTTTGTCCTAAGGTAATATAACCAAGTCCAACAGCTACAAGTGTTTTCATCTTTTGATGAATTTTAGGAATTGGTTTAAAAAATTCAAATGCTTCATCTACACTCATGGCAAGTACATCTGCAATCGTCTTCCCTTTATAATAAACTTCTAAAGTTTGCTGATTATATCGTTGCCCTTTACAAGAATCACATTTCACCATAATATCAGGCAAAAAGTGCATCTCTATTTTGTTCTCACCCTCACCCTGACACTTCTCACAACGTCCGCCTTTGACATTAAATGAAAATCTTGACGCCGTATAACCACGAATTTGGCTCTCTTTTGTTTGGGCAAAAAGGTTACGAATTTCATCCATCACACCGGTATAGGTTGCTGGATTACTTCTAGGTGTTCGTCCTATCGGACTTTGATCCAAATAAATCACTTTATCTACATGTTCAAGTCCATTTATCTCTACACCAGCAACTTTATTAACCTTTCTTGCATGA
>JALUBM010000139.1 GCA_027044845.1 Sulfurimonas sp. | reverse complement strand
GTGCTTCAGTAAAGAAGATGTGTGATGACTGTAAAGTTATCAAAAGAAGAGGTATTGTAAGAGTAATCTGCAAGAACCCTAAACATAAACAGAGACAAGGATAACCATGGCTCGTATTTCTGGTGTAGATTTACCTAAGAAAAAAAGAGTAGAGTATGGTCTAACATACATCTATGGGATTGGTCTTCATACTTCACGCATGATTTTAGATGCGACAGGTATTGACTATAATAAAAGAGTTTTTGAACTAAACGAAGCTGATGTAGCTGCAATTACTGCGGAAATCCGTGCTAACCATATGGTTGAAGGTGATTTGCGTAAAAAAGTTGCTATGGACATCAAAGCACTTATGGATTTAGGTTCATATCGTGGTCTTCGTCACCGTCGTGGTCTTCCATGTCGTGGTCAAAAAACTAAGACAAATGCACGTACTCGTAAGGGTAAACGTAAAACTGTCGGCGCAGCGTAAGGAATTTAAGGAATTATAGTATGGCAAAAAGAAAAGCTGTTAGAAAAAAAGTAGTAAAAAAGAATATATCACGTGGTATTGTTCATATTGCAGCATCATTTAATAATACACTTGTAACTATTACTGATGAAATGGGCAATATGATTGCTTGGAGTTCTGCTGGAAGCCTTGGATTTAAAGGTTCTAAAAAATCAACTCCATTTGCTGCTCAAGCTGCTGTTGAAGATGCAGTTGCAAAAGCTCAAGTACATGGTATAAAAGAACTTGGCATAAAAGTTCAAGGTCCTGGTTCTGGTCGTGAAACTGCGGTGAAAGCTGTTGGTGCTATCGAAGGAATCCGTGTTACATTTATGAAAGATGTTACCCCATTACCACACAATGGTTGTCGCGCACCTAAGCGTCGTAGAGTTTAAGGAGATTACTGATGGCAAGATATAGAGGTCCAGTAGAAAAAATCGAAAGAAGATTTGGAGTAAGCCTTAACTTAAAAGGTGAGCGTCGTCTAGCAGGAAAATCTGCTTTAGAAAAACGTCCTTACGGTCCAGGTCAACATGGTCAACGTCGTAAAAAAGTTTCTGAGTATGGTTTACAACTCAATGAGAAGCAAAAAGCAAAATTTATGTATGGTATTTCTGAAAAGCAATTTCATGCATTATTTACAGAAGCGAATCGTCGTACTGGAAATACAGGTACAAATCTAATTACATTAATTGAACAAAGATTAGATAATGTTGTTTATAGAATGGGATTCGCATCTACTCGTAGATTTGCTCGTCAACTTGTAACACATGGTCATATTTTAGTTGATGGTAAAAAACTTGATATTCCTTCTTACCGTGTTAAACCAGGACAAAAAATAGAAGTAAAAGAAGCTAGTAAAACGAATAATCAAATTGTTCGTGCTATTGAGCTTACAAATCAAACAGGTCTTGCTCCATGGGTAGACATTGATGCTGCAAAAGTTTATGGTATCTTTACTCGTCTTCCAGAGCGTGAAGAAGTTGTTATTCCAGTTGAAGAACGTTTAATCGTTGAGCTTTACTCGAAATAATAATTTAATATAAAAGGCGTAAAAGATATGAAAAAGATTAAAACTACTCCGCTTGCTCCACAAGAGTTTGAGGTAGAACAAATTAGTGAGAATGAAGCAAACATTATGGCATACCCTTTTGAAGTTGGGTATGCTATATCGTTAGCTCATCCACTTCGCCGTTTTCTATTAAGCAGCTCAGTTGGTTATGCACCAATAGCTATTAAAATCGAGGGTGCTAAACATGAGTTTGACTCAGTCCGTGGTATGCTTGAAGATATTTCAGATTTTATCTTAAATCTTAAAGAGATTCGCTTTAAATTAAACAATGATGCAACAGAAGTAGAAATCAACTATAGTTTTGCAGGACCATGTACTATCAAAGGTGTAGATCTTAGTAATGATGAAGTAGAAGTAGTAACCCCTGATGCCCCTCTTGCAACTTTGAATGAAGATTCAACACTGAATTTTACTCTTAAAATTGTTCAGGGTATTGGTTATGTAGCTAGTGAAAATACTGCTATAGAAGTTGCTGATGATGATTATATCGCGTTAGATGCATATTTTACTCCAGTAAGAAGTGCAACATATAAGATTGACAATGTATTGGTAGAAGATAATCCTAACTTTGAAAGAGTTATTATGAACATCAAAACTGATGGACAGATTTCTCCTGTTGATGCATTTAGAAACTCTTTAGAAGTAATGTACGCACAATTAGCTGTATTTAATTCAGAAATCAGTATTAAAGCTCCTGCAACAATTGAAAGAGTCGAAGAATCACCTGATTTGAAAAAACTAACAACGAATATTGATAGTTTAGGATTAAGTGCACGTAGCTTTAACTGTCTTGATCGCTCAAATATTAAGCTAATTGGTGAGATTGTATTAATGAGTACAAATGATTTGAAAAATGTTAAAAATCTTGGAAAAAAATCTTATGATGAAATCGTAGATAAAGTTCAGGAATTTGGTTTTGAAGTTGGTGCTGATGTAGCTGATGATGTAGTCACTGCACTGAAAAAGAAAATAGAAGCCGTTCAGGCGTAACAAGAGGAAGAAGATATGAGACACCGTCATGGATATCGTAAACTAGGTCGTACGAGTGCACACCGTGCAGCTCTTTTAAAGAACCTTAGTATTTCGTTAATAGAACATGGTAAAATTGAAACAACTGCTGTAAAAGCAAAAGAGCTTCGCTCTTATATTGAGAAGCTTATCACAACTGCTGGTAAAAATGACTCAAATGCACACAGATCAGTATTTGCTGCGCTTCAGAGTAAAGAAGCAACAAAAACTCTAGTAAATGAACTAGCACCTAAGTATGTTGATCGTGCAGGTGGATATACTAGAATTACTAGAACTCGTATTCGTCGTGGTGATGCTACACCAATGGCATTTATTGAACTAGTATAATTACAACTTTTGTAATAATGAGCAACAAGTCTCATTATTACAGTTTTTCTTAAAATTTCCCAATTCTAAAATACTTTGCAATACAGGATACCATTATGAGTAATTTCGCATTTGGAACTTATAGAATTACAGATGAAAACCCCTTCCACATTGAAGCATTGAAAGAAGCTGTTGATGCAGGCATAGATTTAATTGATACCTCTACTAACTATACAGATGGTGGTGCTGAAAGAGCTATTGGTAAGGTATTACGTAATTTTCCTGACGTAATAAGAGACAAGATTAAAATTGTCAGTAAATATGGATATATTCAAGGTTTAAATATGCTTTTGCATAAGGAAGAAGCTTTTGAAGATGTTGTAAAATATAGTGAAGTATGTTACCATTCAATAGCAAAGTCATTTATGAAAAAGCAGCTAGATGCCTCTTTAAAAAGGCTACACATGAATAAAATAGATTGCTATTTAATCCATAATCCTGAATACTTCTTACTTGATGCCTTACAAAAAGGTAAAAAGAGAGATGAAGTAATTGATACAATGTATGAAAGAATATATGAAGCATTTGTAGGACTTGAAGAGGAAGTAAAAGAGGAAAGAATAAACTCTTACGGTATCAGTTCAAATAGCTTTGCAAAGTCGCAAAATAATCCCGAGTTTTTACCCTATAAAGATTTAGTAACACTTGCGAAAAATGCCGCACTAGAAGTCGGCAATGAAAAGCATAGTTTCTCAACCGTGCAGTTACCAATAAATATAGTTGAAAAAGAGGGGCTCAAATGTGCTGCTTGGGCAAAAGAGCAAGGACTTAGAGTTTTGGCAAATCGTCCTTTAAATGTACAAAAAGAGAATTTAATGTATAGACTGGCAGATTATGAGGAGAGTAAAGAATATTATTATTATTTGAATGAATTACTACAGGCTTGTGATAATAATTTACTCAAACCATTGTATAATTTGATAGAACAAATGGATACGAATAAACACAAATTTGGCTGGGTAGGTGAATTTGACACATTTTTACATCTACAAATCATTCCACATATTAAACAAACTTTAGAAAATATTCAGTCAGAAAATTTGGACGAGCTTCTAAGGTTTATTGAACTGTTCTTGCAAGAGTATAGAGCTATGGTTGCTTATGAATGTTCAAAACGTGTAAGAGTAGAACTCAAAAAAGAGTTTCATGAATGTAATAAAAAACTCCAAGAGTGTGCTTTGAAATTTTTATGTAAAGAAAAATCTATTGATTACATACTTGTCGGAATGAGAAAACCTACTTATGTTCAAGAGGTGATGGCTTTAAAAGATGAATTAAATAATAATTTTATGACTTGTTAAGCGATTTTGTCATATTTTATGATAATAAAAAGGTTATAGACCAAAAAGGATAGATATGATTCCCTTTTCAGATGAAGAATTATTAGAACCAGTTAAAAATGTTATAGATAAAGTTCGCCCCTCTTTAGCACTTGATGGTGGAGATATAGATTTTATTACTGTGAAGAACGGTAATGTATATGTACAGTTAAAAGGCGCATGTATAGGCTGTGCGAGCAGTGGAAGTACATTAAAATATGGTGTAGAAAGACAGTTGAGAATGGATATCCACCCTGAAATAAGTGTTGTAAATATTCCATTTGGAATGGAAAATGATATAGATAATTTATGAAAGAAGAATATGGGAACGATAAGTAAAAATAAAATATTGTCACAAGCAAAAGATAGTTTTAATAAGGCAGAGTATAAAAATGCACTAGATAAATTTGCACAAGTCTTGCAAAACTATCCTAATTCCAAAGAGGCTTTTAATAGGGTTATTCTTTCTGAGATGGCTATGAGCGGAGAAGAAGGTGCTGAAGCACTTTTTGATTATTATGATATTCTTCGTGAAGAAGATACTGAACAGGCTGATGTAGTTATGAGTGAAATACTTGAAAGTATAGATGGTTCTTTAGAAAAGTTAGGTGAGGTATTGGCTGAACCTCTACGTGAGCGATTAGAGTTTGAAGAAGGGATTTTTTACAGTGATTTTCAGAAAATTTTGCAAGAGGGTGGTGACTTTAAAGAAACATTTGAGAATATTATGTTTTCAACCCGTGTCATTATCACTACGAAAGAAGATTTTATAGATTTTATAGATAAATTGATAGAACATGATTTTGCAGAAATGGCATTGACTTATCTTGAAAATGCATTAAACGTCTATCCTAGTGATAAACTTTTGCGAAAATTACTAAAAAAACTTGTACAGGGTAGAAATATTGAAAATTGAATTACCAGAACAGTCTTATAAATATGTTACAGAAAATTCTATTGAATGTGATGAAGAAACCGCTTTTGTATTAACATGTCAAAATAGGATATATCTTGAGGATGCTGAACAAAAAAATACACATTCTATAATAAAGATAGAAGATATAGCAGAGTTCTTTTGTATAAATAATATCAAAATTATTGGTATAACAGGGACAAATGGCAAAACAACAACGGCAAGTGCAATTTATTCATTTCTCCTTGACTTGGGTTACAAAGTGGCATTACAGGGAACGCGTGGGCTTTTTATGAATGATGAAGTGTGTGAGGGTAAAACGCTGACAACACCTTCTGTACTCAATACCTATAAACACATTTATCAAGCGGTACGTGCAGGATGTGAGTATTTCATTATGGAAGTAAGTTCACATGCATTGGAGCAAAGAAGAATAGAAGGTTTAAAATTTGAGCTAAAAATTTTGACCAATATTACGCAAGATCATTTGGATTATCATAAAACGATTGAAGAGTATATAGCTGTCAAGAATGGTTTTTTTCAAGACGAAGGTAAAAAGCTTATTAATAAAGATGAATCAAAAGCGGCATTTAATTTTAAAAATACTTATACGTATGGGATAGAAAATCCTGCTACATACAGACTAATGGCATATTCACTCAATGAAGGTTCAAGTGGAATCATTCAGCATTTTCAAGAAATAGTGCCTTTCACCGCTTCACTTCACGGTTTTTTTAACCTTTATAATCTTATGGCGGCAATTGCTGCCACCCATCTTATAACAGATAAAAGTCTTGAAGAAATCGCTGATGTGGTGGATAATTTTGCCGGAGTCAGCGGAAGAATGGAACAGGTTAGTGCCTTACCGAATGTTATAGTAGATTTTGCTCATACACCAGATGGAATGCAGCAGGTATTGAATGCTTTAAAAGAAAAAGAACTCATTGTTGTATTTGGAGCTGGTGGTGATAGAGACAGTTCAAAACGTCCTATAATGGGAAGAATTGCAGCAAGTTTAGCAAAGAAAGTTATTATAACAAGTGATAACCCTCGCCATGAAAATCCCGAAATAATTATAGATAATATTTTAGAAGGCATACAAGATAAAACGGATGTTATTGTTGAACTTAATCGTAAAAAAGCGATAAAAATGGCACTTAAGATGCAAGAAGACGAAGAGGTTGTTGTGATTCTTGGTAAGGGTGATGAAACTTATCAAATTATTTATGATGAAAAGTTTGCTTTTGATGATAGGGAAGTGGTAAAAGAACTTTTACACATTAATGAAAAAGATAGAAACTAGCTTAAAAAACGAAACTTCTTTTACCTTATTAGAAAATAAGGGTATATTTTTGATATAATTGCGAAAAAATTAAGGACAATTTCTATGGGAATCCCTCAACCGGCATTTTATATATTTAAATGTGAGCAATCTGCTCCTCCAGGTATGCCAAAACCTTCATGTGTTACACCTGCAACGCAGGATTTATTTCAATATCTTGCTCAAAAATTGATGCAAGAGGGAATTATGGGAACGGTGCAACCTATTCGTACTTCATGT
>JALUBM010000138.1 GCA_027044845.1 Sulfurimonas sp. | reverse complement strand
CACTATAAGTTTTATCAATATCTTTATTTGTATATAAAAGTTCACAAAAAGTTTCTTCACATATCCAATCAATTTTTACATCAGGATAATATCTTTTGATAAACTGTATAACAACTGCACTGTTTATTATATCCCCAAGTGCTGAGAGCCTTACAATGGCAATTTTTTTAATTTGCGGTTTCATTAATGACATTATAGTGAATATTTGATATAATTCAAACAGATTAAAAGGAGATAGTTCGTATGGTTCCAATTGATATTCAACATTTTTCTGAGGGGAGGACAAAAGCCAGAGCTTATTTTTGCTACCTTTTCTCAAAAAATATTCCTAATAGACTTCCTTCTTTAACTGAAGACATGATTATGCCAAGGCTACTGAGAATTAAAGCAGATCAAGAAAATTGCGAAGGTGTGTACCTCCTTGACAGCCGAGGGATTCAAGTAACTCCAACTTTTACTAAAGATGAACAACTTGATGATGATATAGGTAAAATTCGTGCAGACAGAGCCTATTATTACCGTGCAGTAAGAGAAGAGAGATGTACTATTACTGACCCTTACCCTTCTCTGATTACGGGTGAATTGACTGTCACAGCATCTGCTCCGATATTTGATGAAAATGGTGGATTGAAATTTGTTGCATGTATTGATATGCCACTGGCTGAAGTACTTAAAATTGCCCATCTTAATAAAATGGATACATTTTTTGGAGAGTTTTTTAAACTGGCCTATGCTGCATTTTCTTTATCACTGGTGGCTATTGCCCTATTACTTTTTGTCAAAGGAATAGCAAGTTTCTTTGTGTACGGAATTTCTATTAGTCACTTTAAAATCAAAGATGTTTTTGAAGCAACAATTCTACTTACCCTCTCTTTAGCAATATTCGATTTATCCAAGACACTTATAGAAGAAGAGATTTTAGGTCGATATAAAGAAAATGATATATCGGGACCACATAAAACTATGGTTCGTTTTCTAGGTTCAATAATTATCGCACTCTCAATTGAAGCGTTAATGCTGGTATTTAAGTTTGCCATAACAGATCCAAATAAATTAATATATGCCATGTATATTGTGGCAAGTGTCGGTATCTTAATAGTTTCTTTGGCAATTTATATAAAATTTACAAAATTAAAGATAGATGAATAATGATAGCAATAATTGATTATAACATGGGAAATCTGGCAAGTGTACAAAATGCATTTGCAAAACTTGGAAAAAAGACCGTCATTGAAAGTAATCCTGCAAAATTTCAAAAGTATGATAAACTGATATTGCCAGGTGTGGGTGCTTTTGGAGATGCTATGGAACATTTAAAAGAACGGAAAATGATAGATGCGATTAGAAAATTTGCAAGTAGTGGTAAACCAATGCTTGGAATTTGTTTGGGAATGCAACTCTTGTTTGAGAGTTCACAAGAATTTGGCTACCATGAAGGGTTGGGACTTATCAAAGGCAGTGTGGTAAAATTTAACAGTAAGAAGTTTGAAGAGCCGTTAAAGGTACCACATATGGGTTGGAACAAAATGTTCACAAAAGAGCATCCTCTATTTAAAGATTTAGATGATGAACATTATCTTTACTTTGTGCATACGTACCATATTATATGTAAAAACAAAAAAGACATTATCGGTGAGACTTTATACGGATATAAATTTACTTCTGCTGTCTCACATGATAATATAATGGGAATACAGCCACATCCTGAAAAGAGTCATAAAAATGGGTTGAAAATTTTAGAAAATTTTATAAAATTGTAAAAGGAAGATTTAGTATGATATTATACCCTGCAATAGATTTAAAAGATGGAAAAGCAGTTCGTTTGACAAAAGGTTTAATGGAAAGTGCAAAAATTTATTCGGATGAACCGTATGAACTGGTAAAGAACTTTGAAGAAATGGGTGCAGAGTGGGTGCATCTGGTAGATTTAAACGGTGCCTTTGCGGGTGAACCTAAAAACTTAGAACAGATTATAAAAATTCGTAAAAATTCCAATGTGAAACTTGAACTTGGAGGAGGAATACGTGATGAAGCCACAATTCAAAAAATGCTTAAAATTGGGATAGATAGAATTATATTAGGTTCAATTGCCGTTAAAAATTCTCAATTTGTAAAAGATATGGCTGCTAAATATCCAATAGCCGTAGGCATAGATGCAATAGATGGTTATGTCGCAGTTGAGGGTTGGGGTGAAGTAAGTAGCATGCGTGCAACTGATTTGGCAAAAGAGTTTGCCAATGTGGGGGTAGAAGCTATAATATGCACTGATGTTGGTAAAGATGGTACACTCAGTGGAGTCAATGTGGATTTTACACTTGATATTGCTAGGACAAGTGGTATCAGCACTATAGCAAGTGGCGGTGTAAAAGATGAAAATGACATTAGATTGCTTATGGAGACTGGTGAAATTGATGGTGTTATTATTGGAAAAGCTTATTATGAAGGTAAATTAGATTTACCAAAAATATTTAAATTAGTAGATTAATAATAAAACAAACAAAATTTAGTTATTATTAGAAATAAGTTTTGCAAAATATTATTTAAAGGATTTCAATTGAAATTACTTGTTGTTGATGATAGTTCTACAATGCGTCGTATTATAAAAAATACTTTGGCTCGTCTTGGATATAAAGATATTCTTGAGGGAGCTGATGGTGTTGAAGGTTGGGCTCAGATGGATGCAAATCCAGATATTGAAATGTTAATTACAGACTGGAATATGCCAGAAATGAATGGACTTGAACTGGTAAAAAAAGTTCGTGCAGATGCACGTTTTAAAGATACGCCAATTATAATGGTAACAACAGAAGGTGGAAAAGCAGAAGTTATTACAGCACTCAAAGCTGGTGTTAACAACTATATAGTAAAACCTTTTACACCACAGGTACTTAAAGAAAAACTTGGTGCTGTCATGGGTGTCTCTTAGTAATGCAGGAGCATTACTTTGAGTTACTGGTTAAAGTTTCTTCTTATCATGCACTCTTTGCAGATTTTTTAGCAGATACTCTGCCGATAGGTTTTGAAGAGACAGATGATGGCTTTATTGTAAGAAGCGAGGAAGAACTTGATACTATAGTTTGGGGATTAGAGCAGTTTACAGAGGCATTACAAAAGGCTCTGGGTACGCCAGTTGAGATAGAGTGTACACAAAAGAAGTTACAAAACAGTGACTGGGTAGAATCTTATAAAAACAGTATAAAACCTCTTGAAATAGATAAATTTTATATCCATCCTACATGGAATAACAATCATCCAAATCTTATAAATATCGTAATAGACCCAGCTTTGGCATTTGGTACGGGGCATCATCCTACAACTGCTGCTTCTTTGCGTGCTATTGCTCGATATGTACATAAAGAAGATAGAGTTTTAGATGTTGGGTGCGGTAGTGGCATACTAGGTATAGGTGCTATGAAACTTGGTGCCATGGTAGATGCCTGTGATACCGATCCCGTATCAGTTGAAAATTCTATCAAAAATGCGAATTTAAATGATTTAGAATTTCATTCAATTTGGGAAGGCTCTATTTCAAGTTTGGATGAAAAATATAATATAGTCGTAGCGAATATTGTGGCGGATGTATTAACTTTTATTGCAAATGATTTAAAAAATGCATTAATGGATGATGGAATCTTAATTTTATCTGGTATATTGAATAAATATGAAGAAAAAGTTTTGAATTTTTATAAAAATTGTATAATAGTAGAAAAAATAACTCAAGATGAATGGGTTACATTAGTTTTAAAAAGAGAGAAAGAATAAAAATGGCAGATAACAGTAACAATAATAACAATAATTTTTTTAATCAAAATCCACTGATAACATTTGCAATATTTTCAGTTGTAGTGATTTTGTTGTTTAAAGTTATGGTTGGTGAAGGTGCAGGCGGTAGCAGCTCTGTAATGGGAACATCTACAACGAGAGTAAACCCAGTTGATTATTCTGAGCTTAAAGCGTTAGTTAAATCAAAAAGTGTTAAAAAAGTTGAAATTGGACAAAGTTATATTAAAGCTATAGCAACAAATGGTTCAAAAATCTATACTACAAGAGTGGTTAAAGGTGATACGGAACTTATAAAACTTTTAGATAAAGAAAAGATTGATTATACAGGTTTTAGCGAAACGAATTGGTTTACGGAAATGTTTGGTTGGTTATTTCCATTTTTAATAATAATTGCAATTTGGATGTTTTTTGCTGGACGTATGCAAAAAAGTATGGGTGGAGGACTCCTTGGAATGGGAAATTCCAAAAAGTTAATTAATTCAGAAAAACCAGATACAAAATTTGATGATGTCGCAGGTGTCGAAGAGGCTAAAGAAGAAGTGCAAGAGATTGTGGACTTTTTGAAATACCCTGGACGATATGTTGAAATCGGTGCTAAAATTCCAAAAGGTGTACTGCTTGTTGGTAGTCCTGGTACGGGGAAAACACTTCTGGCAAAAGCAGTTGCTGGTGAAGCAGAAGTTCCATTTTTTTCAGTAAGCGGTTCTAGTTTTATTGAAATGTTCGTAGGCGTCGGTGCTGCTCGTGTGAGAGATTTATTTGAACAAGCTAAAAAAGATGCACCAAGTATCATATTTATAGATGAAATTGATGCTATTGGTAAAAGTCGTGCAGCGGGTGGTGTAATGGGTGGAAATGATGAACGAGAACAAACTCTTAACCAGCTTTTGGCAGAAATGGACGGTTTTGGAACAGATACACCTGTGATAATTTTAGCAGCAACAAATAGACCAGAAATCCTTGATCAAGCTCTATTGCGTCCAGGACGTTTTGACAGACAGGTTCTTGTTGATAAACCAGATTTTGAAGGTCGTATTAAAATTTTAAAGGTACATGTGAAAAATGTAAAAATAGACACAGATGTAGATCTTGAAGAAATAGCACGTTTAACAGCGGGACTTGCAGGTGCCGACTTAGCAAATATCATAAATGAGGGAGCATTACTTGCAGGTAGGAGGAGCCAAAAAACCGTTAAACAACAAGATATGTATGAAGCGGTAGAACGAGCATTAGCAGGACTTGCTAAAAAATCTCGACGTATTAATCCTAAAGAGAAAAAAATTGTTGCATACCATGAAAGTGGACATGCATTATTAGCTGAAACAACTGACGGTGCAAAAAAAGTATCAAAAGTATCTATTGTTCCTCGTGGTTTGGCTGCACTCGGATACACATTAAATAAGCCTGAAGAAAACAAGTTTATGATGCAAATGCATGAATTATGGGCAGAAGTAGATACACTTCTTGGAGGTCGTGCAGCAGAACAAGTTTTTATAGGTGAAATTTCAACAGGTGCAGGAAATGATTTAGAACGAGCGACTGATATTATAAAATCTATGGTGCAAACATATGGTATGAGTGACATCGCAGGACTAATGGTTCTTGAAAAATCACGCCAATCATTCTTAGGTACTGGACAACAAGCAACACGTGAATACAGCGATAAAATGGCACAAGAAATGGATGAATACATCAAAAAAGCACTTGATGAGCATTATCAGATAGTATTAAATCGTTTAGAAGAGTATAGAGGTGCAATCGAAGATATGGTGGCATTACTATATAAAAAAGAGAATATCACTGGTGATGAAGTAAGAGAAATAATTATAAACTTTGAAAAAGAAAATGGTATAGTATCTAAAGTAGTAGAAAATAATGATAGTATTGCTGAAGAATTAAAAGAAGATGCGACTATGACAGAGGCTGAAGAGATTAACGGAAAAAGTGATGAGAAATAATCTTTTTATTATAAATCAGCACGGCTACAAATATATTGGTTATACACTTTTTATTGCTTTTATATTTTCTATTTTGGATTTAGAACTTTTTTCTTTTATTTCTTTTGTCTTGGCACTCTTCTTTATTTATAATTTTAGAAACCCTGAAAGAGCAATTTCCTTTTTAGATGATAAGGCAGTTATTTCACCTGTAGATGGCATTGTTAGCAGCATCGATGAACTACAAGATGATCAATATGCTTATAAAATAGTAATAGAATCAAGCTATATGGATGTGGGAATATTACGGGTTCCTGTAAGCGGACATATCGAGAATATGCGACTCATCAGAGGTACTAGAACTTCTAAAAAATCAAAATTATTTTATGATTTAAATGAAATGGCAGAAGTTGTATTTACAGATGTCAATACAAACAAAATAAAAGTTATTCATCATCTTAAACAAAGTTTTCTTCCGATAAATATAGACATTACTAAAAACGACACTTTGTATAAAGGTACAAGATATGGTTATGCAATGAACAATATGTCTGAAATTTATCTTTCAAAAAACTTCAGATTAAATATCAAACCAAATAATGAGGTAAAAGCGTCTCAATCTCTTATTGGTTATTTTTCATAAAAAGTAATTTATTTGTATCTATATTAAAATCAAAATATTGAGAGTGAAAAGCATCATTATTTATTTTCTGCAGTTGTATCGCTGCACCTTCATTGTTTTTAATTTCCATATATAAAAGAGCAAGGGCATATCTTGCTTCAAAAAAGTTTTCATTTTTCATTTTAGAGAGTTCAAGAAGAGCTATTGCATTTGCATGATGTTTAGCGGCAGTTGATGCGACTGCCGCCAAATAAAGTGTATAAGCATCTCTAACTTTAAGTTCATCTATTAAATGATTGTAGAGTGTATATGATTCCTCAAAATTTTTATCATAAAGAGAAGCTAATGCCAATGTACTTTCAATATCTTGTGTCCTTGTATCTGTAGTTTCAAGTACTCGTTTTAACTGTTGTCTAAGATAATAAAGTCTTCCAGTAATCAAATTTTCCTCTACATAAGTA
>JALUBM010000137.1 GCA_027044845.1 Sulfurimonas sp. | reverse complement strand
ATCATGTTTTTTTTTTTCTAAAATATTATATATCGCAGATGAAACCAATTTGGATAAACTTTTTTTAATCTTTAAATTTTGAGTCGAGACTCTAAAAGTAATTTTTAGCATTTTTTATTGTACTCCTTTTTTTTGTTAACTCATTCTTGAAATTATAGCAATAATATAATATAGGGCTCGAATATGGCAGAAATAAGGAGAAGAGATAAAAGAACTCTAGAGAATACTCTCTAGAGTGGAAGAAATAGGGTTATAATTGTAAGCCTCTAAAAACCATCTGTATGGAAATTAGCATTGCTACTGTCTGGAATACCACTTAGTGAAACATCTGTATTCTGTGCTAATGAACTTGAAGCATCTAGTGAGAAATTACCATCTTTAAAGTAGTCGTTTAAGCCTGCTTTATCATTTGCATCCATACCATTCATTTTTGTGTCAAAACCAGATACATGAGTATTTAAGAAGTCTGCTCCATCTTTACCAGTGTCTTTTACAACTTTTGCTAAGTCTGTATCATCCATTTTTGTGATTTTATCATCAAAATTATTCATATGAGTGTCAAAAAAGTTAAGACCTTTGTCCCCAGTTTTACTTAAAATATCAGCAAATTTTGCATCACTTACATTACTAAACATTCCAGTTATATCTTCTTTGCTTATACCATCAAGTGCAGATAAATCACCAGTTTTTGCTAGATTGTCAGCATACATATCACCAGTTTTTGAAGCTTCAAGATGAAATAGTTTGTCATTTGTCATATTACTAAATTCACCATCATGGAATTTTGTAAAACTGTCAGGTGATTGCCAATCATTTTTATCTTTTAGAAAATCAAATTTTGTATCTGATTTACTATTTGATGGTGTATCTGTCCATACATCCTTTGAAACATCCCAAAATTTTGTATTAGAATTTGTATCTAGCTTGATAGAATGATCTTCTTCTAGTTTGTTCCAATAATCAGGCTTATCTAAATGTTTGTATAAATCATCTTTAGTAACACCACTATCAGTACCCAATGCATCTGAATATTTATCTACCCAACCTTTATAATAATGAACTGTTCCCATGGCATCTTCAACACTAGAAGCATCTGAAGTTACATTTTTTAAGACTTGTGAAGCTAGTGGTGAATCTGCTGTACCTATCTGTTTTGCATAGTCAAGACCAGTTGTTACTTTGTTATCTACAAGTGATTTGTCATCTGCATGAACTGCTACACCATCTTTAACTTCAGTAGCAGCATTTGTTACAGCTGTAATGAATTTATCATGTGTGATTTTACCCTCATTTAATTGTTCTACCCAATAATCATGACCTGCTTGATCTGCATCATGATTTAATACATTATGATATACATTATTTACAAATTGATCGTTAGAAATACCATCGTATTTAGTTTTAGTTTCAGGTTGATCAAAAAAACTTTTACCAACTTGTTCAATTGTTAAATTTCCATTTAGAACTTGATCTGTCCAGTAAGTTAAACCTGCTTGGTCAGGTGCTCTACCAAATGTAGATACATAAAGCTCTGTTACCTGAGATTCAACTGTTTGTATATTTTGTGTGTTATTTGCCATAATATTTCTCCGTTTTTTAATTTGTAATGACAGTATATAATACTATTGTTAGCAAAGTGTTAGCAGTAGTGATAATATTTCTTTTACATCTATCTGCAAGATAATGTATCTGAATGTTAAGGTTATTGTCTTGAAAAATCAGAAAAGTTGTTTAATAAATAAAATTTAATTATAATTTCAAAAGATTTAAACTATAAGGATAATAAATAATGGCACAAATATCGGAAAATATTGGATGTAAAAACCCAGAATGTATAGCAAAAGATGAATGTAAAAGACAAGTTATCGCCAAAAATGGCACAGCTCGTGAAATTAAAGAATTTGGCGGAACTCCTACAAAAAAATGCGGGAAGTTTTTACAAAAATAGATGAAATATTTTCTACTGATTTTTATTTTTTTATTGAGTGCATGTAGCATTAAAAATTATGAGCATACGGCTGCTAAAGTAGTTGTTATTAAATCACCAAAACTAAAATTTTCAGATCTTGGTTATATTCGACATACGAATGATGCAATAGAATTAGAACTCTTTTTTGCTGGTCATGTATATAAAAAAATTGCTATAAATCATCTGATTTGTGTAGATAATGGATGTATGAGCAAAAGTAGTTTTAATGAAGAATATCTTTCTCAATATTATCCTTCTTCTTTGCTGCAAAATATTATTTTAGGCAAAGCAATATATGAAGGTAAAAATATATTAGAGCAAAATGATGGATTTATACAAGAAATAAAAAATCTACATGTAGATATAAAATACAAGGTAAATGCTAAAGAAATTTATTTTAAAGATAGATACAATCATATACTTATAAAAATTAAGGAAGTACATTAAATGACAAGTCGTAAATTTGTAGGTGCCCATGTGAGTGCGAGCGGCGGTGTTTATAATGCACCGCTAAACGCAAAAGAAATCGGGGCAAAAGCTTTTGCCCTTTTTACAAAAAATCAAAGACAGTGGGTTGCAAAACCGCTAGACAATGAAACAATACAAAAATTTAAACAAGCACTTGATGCAAGTGGAATTTTGCCAAAACATGTGTTGCCTCATGATAGTTATTTAATAAATTTGGGACATCCTGAGATTGAAAAACTTGAAAAATCAAGAGCGGCATTTATAGATGAACTGGAGCGTTGTGATGCACTCGGACTTGATAGACTTAACTTTCATCCCGGCAGTCATTTGGCAAAATTGACAAAAAAACAAAAAGAAGATGCCTCACTTTTAGAAGAAATTGAAAACAAATGCTTAGATGTCATTGCTGAGTCTATTAACATTGCACTAGATAAAACACAAAATGTAAAAGCAGTTATAGAAAATACAGCGGGGCAGGGAAGTAATCTTGGTTATAAGTTTGAGCATTTAGCATACATCATAGATAAAGTTGAAGACAAATCAAGAGTGGGTGTTTGTATAGATACCTGCCATATGTTCACAGCAGGGTATGACATACGAACAAGAGAAGCTTATGACAAAACATGGGATGAGTTTGGCAAGATTGTAGGCTTTGAATATTTAAGCGGTATGCATATCAATGATTCAAAACCACCGTTAGGAAGCAAAGTTGATAGACACCACTCTTTAGGCAAAGGGGAAATCGGGCTGGATGCTTTTAAATTTATAATGAATGATGAACGTATGGATGATATACCACTTATACTAGAAACTATTGATGAAACAATTTGGAAAGACGAAATCGCACTTTTATACTCTTTTGAGAAGAAATAGTGTAATATGAGCCGTTTAGTTTTTCTAAGGAAGAGATAAAAATGAAAAAAATAGTATTGATGTCATTTATGGTGAGTTCTGTAATTATGGCAGGTGGATATAAAATTCCTGAAACTTCAACGAATGCAGTAGCATTAGGTGCTGCAAATATTGCACATAATCATCAAAATGCAGATGCAGCATACTATAATCCTGCAAAAATGGTTTTTATGTTTGATAAGAATCAAATAGAAGCGGACTTAACATATATACATTTAGGAAAGGTAGATTATAATGGTATGGTGCGGGGAACAGGACCGTATGCCTTAGCATCAGAGAGTGAAAACTTTTATGTACCGACATTACACTATGTTTCACCAAAACTTGGAAATAATGATACAAGAATTGGGTTGAGCATAGTTTCTCCATGTGGTCTCTCCAAAAGATGGGATACGGAACCAGCAAAAACATCTGCTCAAGAGTTTACATTGAAAACGATTGAGATTAATCCGAGTGTTGCTTTTAAATTCAATGATAAACTTGCCGTTGCCATAGGCTTAAGAGTGCTTTATTCCGATGGGATAGTTAAGAGTGACGGACATACCGTCATATCAAATAATTTAACAAATGTTTCTCGTGATATGACGGGTGATTCTATTGACTTTGGTTATAATATTGCACTTGCATATAACCCTACAAAAGAGTTGGAAATAGGTGCAACATATCGTTCAAAAATCAATATGACAGTTGAGGGGAATGCTAACCTTAATGAAACACTTACTGGTAGTTCTTATAATGGTCCAGCGTATGTTGATTTACCATTACCTGCTACATTCGATTTCGCTCTTGCTTATACATTTCCTACTCAAACAACTGTAGAAGTTGTCTATGAAAGAGCTTTTTGGTCAGCATATAAGAGTCTGAATTTCTCTTATGATGGAACACAGAGTGGGATTCTTAATGCTATCTTTGCAACACCAAGAGATAAAGACTGGAAAGATGTTTCTACATTTCGTATGGGTGTTACGCAAGAGCTTGATACTATGACATTGATGGCAGGTTTAGTTATAGATGAGTCCCCTGTTCCTGAAAAAACAATAGGTTTTGAATTGCCTGATACAAATGCCATATCTGTTTCATTAGGGACACGTTATAAAATCAATGATAAAATAGATTTAGGATTGTCGGCACTTTATTCTATGCATGAGAGTAGAACCGTTTCTTCAGCTGTAAATGATAATACTATTAATGGAGAGTTTAGCAAGGGTGATATTGTAATCATCTCGGCTGGTCTTGGTTATAAATTTTAAGGAATTCATTGAAAACATTAGTTAACTTTTTAAACACAAAAGAGATTGAAAAATCGGATATTTTTATCCATTTAAAATGTAGTATAAATGAAGCAAAAATACTTCATTATGTAGCACACAAATATATGAAAGGACAAGATGATACTCTTGTTCTTGATTTATTGCAGGATTTATATAAGAGTGAAAATTATGAGCATTTAGAACATCTTAAAGAATTGAAAAACTTACTTGAACTTGGATGGTTGCATCAACAAAGTTTTACGCCCATAAAAATTGCTGATGTAACACCCTTAGAACTTTTAAATACGGCAGTGGGATTGACCCCCGCTTTTTTAAAATTGTTACAAGATGGAACACTTGATTTGGATTTACCAGAAGTAAAACCTTATTCTGACCATTTGGAATATTTGCAAGATCAATTTTTTAGAATAGAATTGTATCAAAAAATGAGTGTTATTCGTCAAAATGTACATGAACACTCATTGGGTATCGACAGGTTGCAAAATAAGCTTAAACTTCTTGAAAAACGTATAGAAGAACGTGTTAAACAAACTTCTGAAAATTTTGTTTTAGATAAATTCTTTAAACAGAAGAAAATGAGTAACTATGAACAGGTGGTTTTTATAGCCTTACTTCGTGAGGAGTACGGTTCGACGGATTCATCGTTAAGAGAAATGAATATGCTTATTGATTTGATTTCATTGGATGAATATGAACGCATTAAAAACCGTTCACTTTTGGAAGAGGGTTCAAATCTTTTAAGCAACGGTATTATAGATTATGAAGAGATGTTGAATCCTTTTGGTGGCATAAGTCGTTCATTTTATATAGTTGATGAGGTGCTTCAAAGTATTATTCATCCGCAAAAAACCAAAAAAGTAACACGTTTAAAACTCAATGCTTTAGTGGAAGAACAGGATATTTTTGAACTTGTTGAATCTGATACTTCTTTGGATGATGTTGTTCTCAATGTTAAAACAAAAGAAACACTTGAAAACTTGATGAAACAGGTGGACAAAGATGTGGTTTCACGTCTTGTCAAATGGGGCATAAAAGATAAAAAAAGTGGTATTGATGCACGTATAATTTTTTACGGACCGGCAGGAACGGGAAAAACAATGACGGCATACTCTTTGGCAAAATCACTCAAACGTCAGGTTTTGGCATTTGACTGTTCTAAAATTCTCTCTATGTATGTAGGAGAGAGTGAAAAAAATGTTCGTAAAATTTTTGATACTTTTTCTGAATTAAGTGAAAAAACAAAAACAGAACCAATACTGTTACTTAATGAAGCCGATCAGTTTTTAGGGGCTAGAAGCAGCGGTAATGTTACAGGATCAGACCAGATGCACAACCAGATGCAAAATATTTTTTTAGAGCAAATAGAAAACTTTCGAGGCATGCTTATAGCAACAACAAATTTGCTTGAAAATATCGATAAAGCATTCTCAAGACGATTTAATTACAAAATAGAGTTTAAAAAACCAGATAAAGAACAAAGAGTTCAGCTTTGGAAAAAAATGCTCCCTAAAGAAGCTCCATATGAGAAAGATTTTGATATATCGGCACTTATTGAATACTCTTTGACAGGTGGGCAAATCAGTCTTATAGTTAAAAATACGGCTTATAAAGTTGCTGTAAGAGAAAAACCTCTTTTTAGACTTCAAGATTTTATTGATGAAATTAAGCGTGAAAAAGATGCAAATTTTGACAGTGAAAAATCAATGGGCTTTCTAAATAAATAAATTTTCTCTATGCTAGTGTTGCGATAAGTGACATTTAGCATGAGTTATCCTTCACAAAACTTTTTTTTAATATTCATTTTGCTATAGTAAAGTAACTGTTTTTTCTATTAAGAAAATGGAAAAGAATACGTAACAAATTCTATTTTTCATAGTTAGAAGACAAATATAAAAATCAGTTATATTTTGAATAAATATAACTTTTAAAATAAAAGGTAGGTTATATGGAGCATATTAGTACTGCAAATCCGTATTTTGGGGTATTTGTACTTTTTGTTATAACATTTGGTGCATTCATTACAACAACTGTAATTGCTCGTTTGGCGAGTCGTGCATTGGCACGCAAAGATAGTGAAAAGATTAAACTTTCAGTTTATGAATGTGGACCAGAAATCACAAAACAGCCAAATAGAGTGTCACCACAGTTTTATCTGTTTGCCCTGCTATTTTTGCTATTTGATGTTGAAATCGTATTTATGTTCCCATGGGCAGTCGATTTTAAAGTTCTTGGCTGGTTTGGTTTTGTTGAGATGATAACATTTATTGTCCTTTTGGCAATTGGTTTT
>JALUBM010000136.1 GCA_027044845.1 Sulfurimonas sp. | reverse complement strand
TAAAACTAAAGGTGCTCTATACGGAGCTAAAGGTGCTCTATACGGAGTAGGGTAAAACTAAAGGTGCTCTATACGGAGCTAAAGGTGCTCTATACGGAGCTAAAGGCAAAGAATTTAATTAGATTAGACTGAAATAGTACAAAAAAGTGAAAAATAATCATTTCGACTCCTTTTTATATCACCTTTTAGCAAAATAGCAATGATTCGACTCCTTTTTATATCACCTTTTAGCAAAATAGCAATGATTCGACTCCTTTTTATATCACCTTTCGTGATACCTTTCTGCCCAAAAAGATATAGAATAATTAAATTGTTACTCCTTTTTATATCACCTTTAATTTTTTTTGTATATGATTAGCATAAGCAAAAAAAAGATTAGGAAAACTATGGAAAAAGTAATGAATATTGATAGGAATCATAGTGATGCAATTTATTATAGAAGAGTATTCGCAAAAAGCAAATTAGTATTGGAGGTCGGAAAAGCTGGAAAGATGTTTTCAAGAACATCACTACTATCAAATAAAGTTGACGATACTATAAGACAATATATGCAAGGCGGGCTAAGTCTTAATGAATTCAAATATGACAACTTAAGCAAACTAGCAAGAAAAGAATTAGAACCTGTATTTGAAAGACTTGGACTAAATAATCCAAAAAACAAAGAAGAAAATAGGGTATCTAAAAGAAAAAAACGAATTGCAATATCAAATTGGAAAGAAGCTTATATCGAAAAAAATTTCCAGACAGCCGTAAGATTAAATTACGATGATTTTATAATGGCAGTAAACGCCAATTCTCTAAAAAAAAGTGTGAATGACACACTTATGATACTGAGCAAAATACAGGATTTAAACAAATATGAAATAGAACATCCACGATTAGACTTAGAGACAGGAGAAATTGAGATTGGAATTTCAAAAGTCAACGCACTACCTAGAATAACTCTGTGGCTATCAGATGATTTTGAAGGAAAAGGACATACTCTTGAATCTTTTGCAAAACTAGACATAAAAAACAAAAAATCTTTTATAAAAGGTCTTGAGTTTAAATTTGACACAGCATATTTATTTCATGTTGTTGGAATAGGAAACGATTATACAGTATCGTATCGCTCAAAACGTGATAAGCTAAAATGGAGTGTTTCTCATAAGCTTGATATATTTATAAATTCAATAGCAATCCATAAAAATAATAAAAATGCAATGAGATTTAGTGTAATAGAGATGAAGCATATTCTAGGTGCTAGAGAAGAAATGGAATATAAATATTTTAAGAGGAGCTATTTAACAAAACCACTACAGGACATAAACGAAGCGATGGGTAAAAACATAAGCTTTGAAGAAGAGCGAGTGGGTAGAAAAGTTGAGTATGTAATTTTTAAAATAGAAAATACGGACTTCGATGAATTTGATAATTTTAAATTTGACTACATATCATCGCAATTGTATTTTTTTACAAATATAGAAATCCAAAACATAGTAAAATTCAAAAATTTCCTAAAAAACAAAACTTTTGAAGAGTCGGAAAATATTGGAGATAAAGAAATTGAAGCTTGGACAGAAGAAGCAGAAAGAGCATATTTATGTGAAAAAGAAATACTTGAATTGCAAAAAAAATCAGAAAGTTTTTTCATTAAAAAAAATCTCGTTTATGATGTGAGCAAACATACTTTTTTAAAAGATGTCGCTTATTTAGAAGACGGAGAGACAAAACATAAATACCATTTAATTGATTTTGGAGGTAAAAAGATAACCAATCCAATATTATCTCTCGAATACATCATAGAATTGGAAAACCAAGAGTCTGGCAAATCAATACATCTGTTGGACTTTATGCCATTTGCATATGCAACACCAGATGGCAAATGGATAAAAATAGAAACGTTGGATGACTTTGAAAATAAAAAAGAACTCCTATATAAAGATGTTGTGCTTAAAAACAAAGAGTCATTTGCAATGGAATCATCAGAACTAAAATCTATGTTTGACATATACGTTGAAAAAGAAATGTTCACAGATATAAATAGAAGTTTTACTGAAAAAGTAAAAAAACTTTATGGTCTAAATTGATATATCATACAAATGAAACAACTTTTTAAATACAATGAAGTCCAATAATATTAAAATAGTAGATGAAGTTAATAATGTTCAAGGCGGGAAAATATGATTCTTGATTATGACAAATATGAAGAAGTGCAAAATACACTAGATGGTTCAACTGATAGACAGCTATTAAATTCCATTGCAAATTTAATGATGATTGACTCTGGAAACCAGCTAATATCAACAAAAAATATAGATGCCCTAACGAATATAACGCAATCATCAATATTTGCATTCAATAGTGCCATACTGCAAGATATATCAAAAAGTTACGATGAAATAAAAAAATCAATAATGGTACTACACAACAAAGGATTTCAAGACCTTATTTCAAACAAACCAAGCATACTTGGAAGAGATATTGAAATATTAGTTCATCAAGAAAATGAAAATGATTGTAATATAAACATATACACAAAAGAAGAATACCAATATATAATATCATCATTGCCTGTTGAATATGTAAAGAAGAGAGATAATAGATTTATTCTCAACACTTATGGGTGTTATTATGATAATAAGAAAGCGTTTACAGATGAAACAAAATTTAATTTCGCTGGATTTGACAAATTTACAAATTATCTCTATAAGGAAAAAAAAATTCTTTCGTCAAAAGAGATGATTATAGGAACATCTGTTCCGTTAATAGCAAACGGATGTGCAAGTTACAGCTCAAAATATGGAAGTCTTTCAGTAAGAGCAATTGATGCGGAATTAAAAACAAAGCTTAAAGTAGATTATGTAGATTCTTTCTTGAAAACATCAGCTAACATAAACCTTTACGATTTTATAGGGCTTACAAAAAGAGTTGAACAGTTTACGTTCGGATACTATAGTAACAACCCTAGCTTTAAACCAACAAAGAAAAGTAGATATTCTTATTCAAACAATGAGTATGATTCAAATATCAAAGAGGGAAGAGAAATATTAAATGATTTCCAAAATTCATATTACAAAGCAGTGGCAATTATTCAAGGTGCGATAGAGACAGGGAGAAATTACGCACAAACAAAAACCCTTACATTAAAAGCTCTTAGCGAAGAAACCATAGGATATAATCAAGAAAATTATATCACAGAAGTTTTTAGAAATTCGCTTGAGAAAGTATTGCAAGATATAGAAAAAAATATTCAAGAAGAAATGGAAATCGAACAGTTTTCCAATATGTTCAATGCAACATTCTCCGTAATACTAAAAGCACTATCAGAGCAACACAGCAAAGCAGAAGAAAAAGACTTTCGATTTGGATATCAGGATACGCCAGAAGAAAAACAAGAAAAAAAGGTATCATTGTTTCTCGATAGGATAAAGCTTATTCAAGAAAATTTAGAAATTTATAGACGCATACAAAAGACAACAACAGTAAACCTAGAGCAAGATGAAAATGAAGTGATGTCACAGGGAAACATTATGGAAGCAATTAGAAATTTTATGCAACATACGAGAGCGACACTTTTTGACAATAAAGTGGATAGTTATGTTTTAAATTTCAAAGAGTTGAAAAAAGGTGAGACAAAGTATTCGGACAACGTAAAAATCCTTATAGACAACAGCAAAGATTTTGCAATGGCAGTGCAAAAATTAGAAAAAAATAAATTTCATGATTATTTCGAGTTAGATGCAGAATTTATAAAAAAATATGATGGCATAAATTATCTAAACAAATTTGCAGATGTGATAAATAGTTTAGAGATACCTGTAAATAAAAAGACAACACTTAGATTCAGAAAATTAGGGAATTATAAAGCAAGCGGAATATATTTTGAGCATGCAAATCTTATTGGTGATGACTTTAGACACCTGCGCTCATATATTCATGAACTCACACATCATATAGATATTAGTGCAAATTTAGGAAAGCTTGGAAGAGAATCTTTAGTAAACGCCTTGAGCTCATATTTTGATAGTAGAATTGAAGAGAAAAGAGATTACTATCTAAGTGATGTAGAACTAATTGCAAGGGCAGGGGAAGTGGCATACTTAATGCAACTAGGAAACTATGATGAAGTATCGCAGAAGTTTACAAAGGGGAAAATTTCAAATGAAGAATTTATTAAGCAACTCTACGACAACTTTAATAAAAAAGACGAATCATTTTTAATGGAAAAATTAGATAATTACCGAAGTAGCCCAGTTTATATAGATATAGAATCGGAAATAAAAAATGGCAATCTCGACCTCTTAGATATGGTAAATGAATATTATAAACCATTTTACAGTACAATGAATTCAAATATTGAAAAAGTATTATCCTCATCAGCAAAGACAGGCTTCACAAATAGAAAAACGGAAGGTCTTGAGCCTAACTCGGCATTCAAAATAAAAGGCATGTATGATATAAACAGGCTAAATGAAGTTAAAATCCCTGTGCAAATGACAGAGTTTAACCTTGAGACAAAAGATACGAGAAAATTGTTGGATACAGATTATCTTTATAGTAGCGAAGTAACAGTTGATGGAATAAAAGCTCTGATAGAGGACACAGGAATGTCAAAAGATAAAATCTTTGAATACATTCCTTTTACAGTAGAATCCAATAAGAGAATTAAAGATTTTCTGGATATATCAAATCTTAGATTATTAAAAGAAATACTGAAGCCAAGATGGCAACACGAAGAAGCGAAAAGTCAACAAAGAACAAAAAAAGAAATAATAGAGATAATAACCAATAACAAAGCCTTGAACAAAGAATTAAATGCTATTGGAATAAGGGGTGTTAATACAAGCTGGGTTATTGACGAACTATCAAAAACATCAAATATTGACATGGCAATAAAAATAGCAAAATCAAATTTCATAACAAATTCACTAGAAGAGTTCAAAACAACAGTAGGATATATAAATGCAATTGAGTCGAACCCAAATCTAAGTGAGAATAGTACAGTGAAGATATTGCTGGCAACCTGCTTTGCAAAATCAGATTCTAAAGATGTTGATGAGAGTTATAGCGGTAGTGAAAATAGAAAACTATTATCAGCCTATGTGTTTTTTACAAAATCTCAAGAACAATTAAAAGAGGCATATAAAGAAGGACTATTTAAAGAAAATTTCACACCAGAGGGATTAATATACGAATTGAAAAATTTCATTGAAAAGTACAATAAAAACAGTGAAAGAGAACAGTTAACAATATCGACAAAAGATATTGCCACAAGAATAGCATTTTTTTATACGCAAACAAAAGGTGAGGAATTAACTATAGAAAAGAAAATTGCAATCCTTATATCAATAGAATCCACAATTGAAAAAAACAATAAGTACATAAAAGATGATATATTAACATTGTCAAACGAAGTAATAAACGGCATATATTTAGACAGCTCCGCCAAAGAGAAGAAGCTCAGGATATGGGAATTAAAAAAGCTGTTTGATGCAATTGTAGAAAATGACGTAATCGTGGAAAGTGGAGAGAGGCTGATGACATTCTCGGAAAAAATAGAAAAAATATATGAAAAAATAATTGAAAGAAACGAAACGAATGATGATGACGAAAAGGTTGATGTTAAAATATATAATTTAATTAATTCTGCCAAAGAATATGTAGAAAAAAAAGGAACTTTTGGTGATTTTAAAACATTACAAAATTTTATTATAAAAGAAAATTTGCAAGATAATATTAGAGAAATACCAATGCTAAAGTATCTTGATATGAATCCAAAAAAAGCAAAAGGAGTAAGATTGGAAGATGCTATTATCTTCCCAGAAGACATGGCAGAAGCAGATAGTGAGAACTTCACTAGAATGTTAAAAATAATAGCAAAGGATTATGATGGTGGTGATTTTTTAGGTCGAGTAGCTTGGACTTTAGCGAAAAATGGCAAGCATGAAAGATTAGGAGAAATTGCAAATACAGAAATAAGAAATTTAAACAATTTCCCAGCAGAGATTTTTACAGCAACAATTGCTAAAGAAATAGCAAGAAGAAACTTAATCTTAAGCGAACAAGAGAAAGAAAACATACTTAATAATATTGTAAGACAGTCAAATAATATATTTCTTCTCGATAAAAATGATTCAAATCTAATAAGCTGTTTTGCAGTTGGCGAAAGTTCAAATACTAAAGATGCCTTTGACTCTCTTGTAGAATTCTATAAAAACAATAGTGATGAAGACATTCTAAATAGCTTGAAAAAAATTCCTAAAAAAATGCCCTACATAATGAACAAAGGGAAAAATGAAAGAAAGAACACATACTCGTATAAGAGAAAATCATATGTGTTGAAATTATTAGTAAAATCAACGACATTAGCACTTGTTAATTCAGAACTACCAATCAGTAAAATGGAAACATTTAAGTCAAATCGAAAAATAGTAAACGATGAACTTTATGACGAAGTAAGAATAAGAAGAGACGACACAGATTACATAAGAGTAGGAAAGACTGTTGGAGAGATACAATATACATCCAAGCAAGATGCTATTGCGGATTTAAAAATTTTACAAAAAAAAGTAATAGAGGCGAAGATGTTCTCAGGAGGAAAAAAGATAGATAGGTTAAACAATACAATAGAAAATAAGGCAAGACCACTAATAAATGCAAAAAGATTAAATGATTTGAACTTGAAAGCTCAATTGACAATAGACAGGGATGGCAGTGAGTATGAAACAAAAATAAGAGCATTAAAATCTTTAATAGTATTAAATTCAATAAAAAAACATATTCTCAGCACACCTCAAGAGAGTCAATCAGCAGATGTAAAAAAATCAATCTATATGATAGATACAATAAAAGATAAGATATTGTTTGAAACATCAAGAATAGGGCACATTGATTGCAGTGCTGAAAGTGAAAAATACGACAAAGTAATAGAT